>NZ_DASRXP010000402.1:0-3393 GCF_035687465.1 Kribbella sp. | reverse complement strand
ACCGGAAACGGTGCTGGTGCGCGTTCCGGCCGAGGTGGCCAGGCCGGTCGGGGCCCGGCTCGGCGTTTCCGTGGATGACGTGCCCGTCCTGCGTGGACGGGCGGTTGGTGCTCGGGCCACAGCGGTGTCGGCACGCGCTTTCAGTGCAGGGGGTGTGGTCTACCTGCCGGATGAGGCCGGCGACCTCGCGGAGCCCGGAGTACAGGCCTTACTGGCGCACGAACTCGTGCACGTGGCCCAGCAGCACGCGCTCGGTGCTGAGCTGCCGTTGGCCGACACGTTGGCAGGACAGCAGTTGGAGGACAGCGCAGTACGAACGGAGCAGTGGTTTCGGTCGCAGGAAGGCTCGCCGGCACCGCTGGTTCATCGGCGGTCATCGGGGGCCGGGGGTGACCCTGCTGGTTCGCCTGAGCAGCTGCAGCGTGCGACGGTCGAGATGATGCCGTTCGCGCTTCCTTCCCAGCGCAGCGAGGGCGACGGTTGGGGGCCGCTCGATCACCCTGAACTTCCTGATCCGTCCGGCCATCAGCACCAGGCCGAGCTGCCGATCAGACCGCCTGAGCCCTTCCCGGCCGGGCACCACGGGTCGGGCTTCGAGTGGCAGCTGACCGAACGGCCTGCCGGTCACCCGGCGAGTGCGGACACCGCGGTACTTGACCGGCTCGATCGGCTGGAGGGGGCGATCGGCCGGATCCGGGCGGACCTGGACTCCGACGAGGAGCGTGACGATCTACTCGCGCGCCTCGACGACCCGCGAATGCTCAGCCGGCTGGCCGAGCGGCTGTACACGAACCTGCGCCACCGGCTCCGCGCCGAACTGCTGATCGACCGGGAGCGTCACGGTGCTCTCGCGGACTTCCGTTAGGAGACGAGCCGATGTCACCGTCACTCAACCCCGCCAAGGCGCTCGAGCAGCTCACCGGCCAGGTCGGGATGTCGCACCGCTACGTGATCGAGATCGACAAGAGCAAGTACCAGCTGGGGGACTGGACGAAGGCGTCCGGCCTCGAGGTCAGCCTGCAGAAACTCGCCTATCGAGTCGGTGGGATGAGCCACGAGTCCCTGGTGCCGGGCAGCGTGACGTATTCCAACATCAGTCTGTCGCGCGCTGCTGGGCGGGATTCCGACAAGGTCCAGCAGTGGCTTGCCGACGTCAGCCGCGACTACGAGTCGCTGAGCGGCGCCATCTATCTGCTCGACTTCCTCGGGATGAGAGCGGCCAGCTGGGAGCTTCGCGAGTTCTTCCCGATCTCGTGGAAGTTGAGCGAGTTCGACTCCGGTGGTTCACGCCCGGCGATCGAGACCCTCACGATCGCCCATACCGGCTTCCTCAATGCTGAGAGCAGGTTCAGATGATGCCCATCGGTATGCAGCCGCTGACGAATCCGGCGCAGGCCCTGGGTGGCTTGATGCTTCCCAGGGGCCGGAAGGCCACCTCGCCGGTACCGCGGTACGGCATGACGATGTGGTTCAACGTGGTGGTCCCCGAGTTGGACAAGGGCAGCGGTTCGAGCTCGCTCGGGTCCTGGTCGGGATGCTCGGGACTGTCGGTGAAGTTCGCTCCGGAAGGCCCTGTGGACGAGGGCGGGAACTATGGTGCGCCGCGTTATCTGCCCGGGAAGATCAGCTATCCCGAGGTGACGCTGGAAAGAGCCATGACCAAGGAGGGGACGAAGAAGGTCAGAGCCTGGCTGGAGCATCAGACCCAGCAGTGGGCTCGGGCCGACCCCAAGCGCGGTGAGACCGTGGTCATCGAGCTCTACAGCGGAGTGGGACGCGGCGGCAAGGTGATTCACCGCTGGGAACTGC
The DNA here is from genome assembly GCF_035687465.1 of Kribbella sp. Classification (NCBI taxonomy): domain Bacteria; kingdom Bacillati; phylum Actinomycetota; class Actinomycetes; order Propionibacteriales; family Kribbellaceae; genus Kribbella; species Kribbella sp. Next base: position 1,584 of record NZ_DASRXP010000402.1, on the reverse strand, counting down.
ACGACGCGATCCCGGTCTGCTGGACGATCCCACCGTTGTCCACCAGCGGTGGCGGAGCCATTGCGATGGAGAAGCTCACCCTCGCCCACGGGGGATTCCTGAAACGAGTCGAACCGGTTCCGGGGTCCCGGTTGAAGCTGGTGGAGAAAGACTCCCACCACCATGAGCTGGACTTCCTGTACAACCCCGCGAAGATCACCGTCACCAAGTCGCGCGAGGCCGAGACCAAGCACACCAAGACCCTGGCGTCGCCCGCGCTCGTGGACCCGAACAGTATGAGTATCACGCTGGGCGAACTGCAGTTCCAAGGACACGAGGCGATCGCGAAAGCCGCGCGGCTCCTGAAACGATGGGTCGGGCTGGAGCCGGTGGCCAGCAGGCCGATCCAGGCGCCGGGACCGGCGGAGGCCACAGACCCTGAAGTGTGCGTCACCTGCAAGCAGAAGAAGCCGGATGCCGCCAAGGCGGAAGCAGCTGGTAAGCCCAGGGTATTGCGGCTGCGGTGGAGCACTAGTCGTGGCGGCTTGCCTTCGGAGATGGTCCTGAAGAGCTATACGCTGAACTTCGTCCAATTCGCACCGGACGGCCGGCCCAACCGGGCGACAGCGTCGCTCACCCTGCAGGAGTTCGAGTCCGTGACGATCGGCGGTCACCGCCTCGGTGCCCCTGCGAAGCCGCCGGCAGCGACCGGAGCAGGGTCATGACGATCGCGCCGGGCCTGCGTCCAGAAGCTGAAACTCCGGTACTGGCCGCGGTGTACCTCGGACCCGCGCGGAGGTTGCTGGCGGACGAACTGGCGGACACCATCGTCCGGGTCGTGGTGGATGTCAGCCTGCACCTGCCGGGGATGTTCGAGATCGTCTTCGACGACTGGGGGACGACGGATCGGCTGCTGTCGGCCCTGCCGATCGGGACCGAGATCGGGATCGCGGCGGCCTCCCCGCTGCGGGTCGAGGATCCCCGGATGCTGATCACCGGTGAGGTGACCGCGCTAGAGGCGGAGTACGGCGAGACTGCCCAGCTCACGGTGCGTGGCTATACCGAGGACCATCGGCTGCAGCGGGCCCGACGGACCCGGAGCTTCGTCAGCATGACCGATTCGGACATCGCCAAAAAGGTTGCCCAGAGCAATGGATTGACGCTCGGTGAGATCACGCCGAGCCGGACGGTGCATGCGCACGTCGGGCAGGTGAACCAGACGGATTGGGAGTTCCTGTCCGGACGTGCGATGGCCATCGGGTGTCAGGTGGGTGTCTCGCAAGGCAAGTTCTTCTTCCGGAAAGAAGCCCCTGGTGCTCCGGTCGCACTGATGATGCTCTCGAACCTGCTCAGCTTTTCACCGCGGGTGACGGCCGGAAACCTCGCACCGGAGGCCGAGGTCCGGGTCTGGGACCCGCTGGCGGCGAAGGTGGTCAGCGAGCGGGTTCAGGTCGGCTCGGAGAACACCGCCGTCGGGGTGGAGGTTCAAGCGACGTTGGCGAATCTACGGGGTCGCACGGCCCAGCAGAGCCCGAAGCAGCCGAGCGCGTCCGGGGCGTCGATGGGGCCGGCGCCCTCGGAACAGGCAACAGTCGTGGTGGACCA
>NZ_DASRXP010000401.1:0-10808 GCF_035687465.1 Kribbella sp. | reverse complement strand
ACCCACGATGAAGACCGCGATCGCGGGCCAGCCGTAGCACCGGGCACCGTGCACCAGGGTGAAGACGACCTGGAGGACGATCAGCGGCATCCGCACACCGTTCGCGAACGGCGTGACCAGCAGGCCGATGCCGATCACGGTGGTGAGCGCCCAGATCAGGGTCGCGTTGTTGGAACGGATGGAGGGCATGTCCGACTCCGGTTTCTCAGAGGTTCACAGCAGGACGTTCACAGCAGCAGGCCGCTCAGGACCAGCGTGCTCAGCAGGGCGTGGTCGTCGGCGTCGTCAGGACGTCCGAACATCCGCGCCAAGGGCTCCTGGCCGTACATGGCCAGAGGCTTGGTCACCGCGAAGTGGAAGAGGTACCAGGGGATATCCCGGATCCTTCCTTCTTGCACGAGCTTGTCGAACTGCGGTCGCCCGGCGTCGTTGAGCTGACCCATCTGCTCGTACAGGTACGTCAGCCGGGGTGAATCGATACCGGCCTCGTAGTCGATCAGCCGGATCAGGTGCGGGCGGCGTGCGATTGCCTGGTGGAAGGCCCTGACGCCGTTGGTCAACCGGACGAGATCATCTTTGCCCTCCGCACCATCGGCCGTGGCTGCGACTTCGGTCGACACCTGCTCGATGGCCCATCGCACCACGGCCTTCCAGAAGTCTTCCTTGGTGCCGTACCGGTCGTGGATGAACGTGTGGCCCATGCCGAGACGGGCGTTGAGTTGCCGTACCGACACCGCCTCGTAGCCCAGTTCGGCGAACGCCTCGAGCCCGCGCTGGAAGACCTGCTCCAACTCCGGCATCGGGGCATCCGACCGCGGTCTCCCCGGCCCGCGTCGCTGCCGCGCTGTCACGATTCGCCCTCTATCCATTATCCGACACCTGCCTGATTAATGTTAGCGCGGGTCTGCCGCCGAAAAGAAACTGGGCTGGATCAGGAGCGATCTGTACTGCGGCCGAGGCCGGCGTCGCGGGCACGGACGATCGCCTGGGCTCGATCCGCAACCGCGAGCTTGGTGAAGATCGAAGACACGTTGTTCGCAACGGTTTTCGAGGCCAGGCCGAGTTGTTGCCCGATCGCCGTATTCGACATCCCGGCGGCGAGCAGATCCAGGATCTCCCGCTCGCGGTCGGTCAGTTCGGGGAACGGTTCAGCCACCACCTGCGGGGCCGAGAAGAAGCCGAGCACCCGGCGGGCGACACCCGGCCCGAAGATCGCCTCGCCGGCCGCGACCGCACGGATCGCCCGGGCGATCTCCTCCTGCTCGGCGCCTTTCACGAGGTACCCGCGCGCCCCCGCCCGCATCGCCGCGAACACCGAGTCGTCGTCCCCGAACATCGTCAGCACCAGTACGGCGACCGAAGGTGCCGAACGGGCCAACTCGCGAGTCGCGGCAAAACCGTCGAGATCCGGCATCTGCAGATCCAGAACAGCGACGTGCGGCCGGAGCGTCACGACCTCGCGAACCGCCTCCCGCCCAGTGGAAGCGACACCGACAACCTCAATACCAGGCAGGGAGGTGAGCAACGCAGACAACCCAGCCCGCACCACAGGATGGTCATCCGCCAACACCACCCGAATCACCTCGCCCTCGCTCACGACGCCTCCTGGACGGTCGCGACCAGCCCGACCTCGGTCGCCTCGCGGGCAGTCGCCATGCGCCGGGTCGCGCCGCGCCTGCTCGCCCTGAGCCGGGTCGTCCTGATCCCCGTTGCGCTGGTCATGACGTCACCAGTGGGAAGGAGGCTCGTACTCGGCCGCCGCCTGCGGATGGGCCGGCCTCGAAGCGGCCGCCCAACTCGGCCGCGCGCTCTCGCATCGCCTGCATTCCGACCCCGGGCAGCCAGGCACCGTTCGGCGGACCGTCATCCGTGATCTCGATCTCCAACTCGGACCCACACCGCAACGCCAGTACTGCGACCGTCGCGCGCGAATGCCGAACCACATTCGTGAGCGCCTCCGTCCCGATCCGGTACGCCGCAACCTCCAGCGCAGCCGGTAACGCAGGCAACCCATCAGCAGAAACCTTGACCGACACGGCAGCCCCATCCGCCCGCCAGGACAACTGATCCGCCCTCTGCCGCAACGCGCCGACCAACCCCAGCTCGTCCAACGCAGGCGGCCTCAGATCGTCGACCAATCGCCGTACGTCGGAGATCGCCGCGCGGGTGTCAGTCCGGAGGGTATTGAGCAACTCCGAAGCCCGCGCAGCGTCAACGGATAACAGGTTGGCCGCGGCATCCGCGGTGAAGGCGACCCCGGTCAACGTAGGACCGAGCCCGTCATGCAGATCTCGCCGCAACCGCCGACGCTCCTCCTCGCGAGCCGCGACCAGCCTCTCCCGAGAAGCCTGCAGCTCGCCAGACAACCGCGTCGCATGCACGGCGACGGCCAGTGGTACTGCGACCAACGCGAGCACGTTCCGATCGGCAGGGGACAACCCGGATTCGCCCGACCGAAGTCCCACGAGCAGCGAGCCGACCGCGGACCCGCCGTACGAGAGCTCCACCGGGACCACCGTGCCGGCGACTCCGGCCGATGCAACGATCGACCCGTCGGCGGCGACAGCGACGTACGGGAGTCTCAAGGCGGAGCGGATTGCCGCGACGACGCCATCCATCCCGCCGGCGGGGTTGGCCGAGAGCTCTTCGCCAATGCGGGAAGCGACGCGCGCGGGATCGCGGCGGTCGCCGTACATGGCGCGGTCGACCAGCCGTTGCAATCGTGGCAGAACGGGCGCGATCAGCAGCGCCACGATCACCGTCACGGCTGCGGACCTACCGACCCTTGAAGAGATGAACGAGTCCAGCACGGCGACCAGGGCGATATAGGCGCCGACGGCAACGATCGACAGCAGTGCCCAGCTGAGTGCGCGGGACACCACCAAACGGATATCGAGCAACTGGTATCGCACGATCGCGACCGCGACGGAGATCGGAACCAGCGGAATCGCCAGCAAAACAAGGACGGGTGTCCCGGCCACCAACGACCAGGGCACCATGAAGGCGAGGGCGATGACTGCGGCCAGAAGCAACCACAGCAGCTGGCGTCGGCCGACTTCGGTGGCGCGGCGATAGCGCAGTACGAGACAGGTGATCGCCAGCAAGTAGGCGACCAGACCGCGGAACTCGGTCGCGGTCCATAGCGGCTGCCACTGGTCGTACGAAGAGATGGTCAGATAACCAGTGAGCCCTCCCTCGAAGGGCGCGTCGGGCGAGGTGCCCATCTCCAGGGCGAACAGCGGCGAGGTGACGATGATCCCGATGGCCACGGCTCGCCAGCGTGGCGAGATCAGCTTGCCGTCCGGGAACAACAGCAACGCGAGCGGCAGGAACAGGCCGATCGACCAGGGCCACGACCAGGAGAAGATCGTCAGCGTCAGTCGTTGGAGCCACTCCGCCGCGGACGCGTCGTACAGGACCTGCGTGAGCGGCGCGCCGACCGCGGTGGTGGCGTGACCGATGCCGTCGGCCACGAACAGCCAGCCGATCGGGTTCGACGGCCGGTGCCACGCGATCACCGCGCCGCAGACCGCGAACGTCAACCCCATCAGTCCGTTGGTGACGACGAAGCTGTCGAGTGCCTCGTCGAACGACCAGCCGACCACGATGGCCAGGACGATGGCCGCGACGACCTCGAGGACGGCGAACGTCCCGAGCCCCGCTGCGAGCCGGCGCCTGCCTGCTGTCATGTGGCTCAGTGTGCGCCCTGAAGGCTCCCGGCGTCCCGGGAATGCGTTCCCGAGCGGCCCGGCAACCTCCCGGCACGGGGTGAACGCCTCCCCGGGCGCTGGGCAGGGGTTCGGCCGCACGGTGGTGCCAGGACCCCGATTCACCGGGGTGAATAGGGGAGGTTTCTGATGTCTCGTACTTTTCGCGCCGGGCTGATCGCGTTCGGGCTGCTGTCGGTGGGCGATCTGGCCGCGCCGCTGCTGACCGACGGCGAGACGCCGCCGATGTCGATCGCGCTGATCGGCTCCGCGCTCGGGCTGATCAGCCTCGTGCTGGTGGTGCTCGCCTGGCGGGGAGTCCGGCGTGCGGTGGTGCCGCTCATCGTGCTGCGGGTGCTGTCGGCGTTGACCGCAGTACCGGCGTTCTTCGTCGACGACGTACCGGGCGGCGCCATGGCTGCCGCTGGAGTGTCCATCGTGCTGGCCGTTGCCGGTACTGCGCTGGTGCTGATGCCGGCGCGTGAGTTCGAGGCCGCACGATGACGACGACCGCAGTGAGGCCGAGCAGTACCGGCCGCGATGCCCGTACTGCGAGTCGGTGGCTGGCCGCGATCGTGTTGCCGGTCGGGCCTGCAGCGATCGCGTTGCTGCGGTACTTTTTGCCCTACGACACGATCGATGACAGCTCCACGATCGTCAGCAAGACGATGGCCGACCAGGATCGGGCGTCACTCGTGCTGTGGCTCGGGTTCATCGCGATCCTGACCCTCGTACCGGCCGCGTTCGCCGTCGGGCGGCTGACGAGGCGACGGGCGCCGTGGCTGACGGCGGTTGCGCTGTTCCTGCTGGTGCCGGGCTATCTGTCGCTCGGCTGGTTGACGGGTGGTGACATATCGCTGTGGGCCGGTCCTGAATCCGGGTTGGATGCCGGTGCCGTCACCAGGCTGTACGACACGATGCATCCGACGACCGACCTGGCCGGTGTGTTCTTCGTCGTGGGCCATGTGCTCGGAACGATCCTGCTGGGGATCGCGATGTGGCGGTCCCGCGTGGTCGCGAAGTGGGCGGCGCTCGCGGTGATCGTGTCGCAGCCGATCCATTTCGTGGCCGCGGTGATCGTCCCGAACCACACCGTCGACCTGATCGGTTGGGGTCTGCAGGCAGCCGGATTCGCCGCGGTGGGGTGGGCGATCCTCCGGATGCGGGACAACGAATGGGACCCGCCGGCTGTGCCCTAAGGGGCAAACCCAGTCGGCCGGCGGCTCGTCCGGCGCTACGCTCAGCAGGTCTATAGCGAGGGGGAATGGACATGGCTGAGACGTTGTCGCCGGACGAGCCCATGAGCAGCTTCAAGCTCGCCGACGCGGACAAGCAGGACGCCGCCAGACTCGCGGCGGTACTGGATCTGCTCGCCACCAGGCCGGCTGTCCAGACGCTCAAGTCCTGGGCTCTGTCAGCGCTCCAGCCGGCGCCGGGCGAGGCCGCGCTCGATGTCGGATCCGGAACAGGGGAGGATCTGGCCGAGTTCGCCAAGCGGGTCGGCCCGGCTGGACGGGTGGTCGGTGTCGAGCCGAGTGCCGGGCTGCGCACGGAGGCTCTGAAGCGGGTCTCCGGGGTCGAGGTGGTGGACGGGGACGCGGTGGCGCTGTCTTTCGAGGACGAGTCGTTCGACCTGATCCGCTGCGAGCGAGTACTGCAGCACCTCACCGACCCTCAACAGGCGGTCGCGGAGATGGCGCGAGTGCTCAGACCGGGCGGTCGCATCGCCCTGATCGACACGGACTGGGCCACCGCGATCGTCCATCCCGTCGACCCCGACGTCTTCCGCCGGCTGGTCGAACACTTCACCGCCGAAGCAGCCAACCCGTACTCCGGCCGGACGCTGCGGGGGCTGCTCGCCGCCACCGGCCTCACCATCACCGGCGAGACGGCCGCCACCTGGATCGAACCGCAGGAAGGCGCCAACGAGGGCTTCGTCCCCATGATCGGCCGTGTCGCAACGGCCGCCGGCGCCATCACCCCGACCGAAGGGGCCACCTTCCAGGCTCAGATCACGGAGGCCGCCACCCGAGGTGCCTTCCACATGTCCCTGACGATGTACGCGGTAGCAGCCGTCAAGCTGTAGCGGGGTCAGAGGCCGTGTTGTTTGAGGAAGGCCACTGATCTGGCCATGGAGGTTGGCCAGGCGGCGGCGAAGGCGTGTTCTTCGCCGGGGTAGGTGTACATGGAGGCGGTTTTGCCGGCTTTCTTCAACGCGGCAAGGGTTTCCCGGGACCAGGCGATCGGACAGGTGCTGTCGGACTCGCCGTGCTGGATCAGGAGCGGTTCGGTGACCCGGTCGAAGAAGTTGATGGCCGAGAGGTTGCGCCAGAAGGTCGGGTTGGCCGCGGGTTCGCCATATGCGCGAAGGATGGTGTTCGCGATGGATGCTTCCGGACGGGTCCAGCGGTTGAAGTTGTCGACGGCATCCGAGCTGACCGGGGCGTAGACGATCGCCGCCTTGACGAGTCCGGGTTGCGCGACCAGGACGTTGTAGGTGATCCCGCCGCCCATGGACCGGCCGAACAACCCGACGCGCTGCGGATCGACGTACGGGGAGGTCTTCAAGGCCAGTACTGCGTTGATGACGTCCTCGGTGTAACCCATCCGCAGGTTGACCTCGGACCGCGGATCGTCGGACGACTGCGCGTGGTTGCGATAGTCCGTGTGCAGTACGACGTAGCCGCGGCGGGCGAGGTAGTCCTGCTCACGCATCAAGCCGCGTCCGTTGGTGTAGACGGCTGGATCGATGTAACCGTGGTTGAGGACCAGGGCGGGGTGCCGGCCGGGGGAGCGCGGGACGTTCATGATCCCGGAGATCGTCAGGGAACCACTCGAGTACGTCACGTGGTACCGGGTGTAGACGCTGTTGCTGGACAGTACCCGGACCAGCCGGAGATTGCGGCCGTCGTACTTCTTCGCCATCAACGCCTGCAGCGACACCGGATGTGCCGCGGGCTGCGCGGTCCGGGGCGGCGTTGCCGACGGGATGGTGGGCTGCGTCGTGGTCGGTGGAGTGATGGTTGTAGCTGTGGTGCCGGCCGAGCTGCTGGGTGAGGGCGGTTCGGCGGAATCGGTCGACGTGCACCCGACCACAGCCGTCATCCCGAGCACTACAAGCCCTGCCCATGTTGTTCTCCGACGACTCATGCCCTCATCCTGCCGCCCCCAAGCAGTCCGGCCGGGATTTCGTGACCCAACCTTTCGTTGGCAGGTACTCACAGTTGTAAAACGTTAACGGTGGTGAAACACCTGATCGTAGAAAGTTGGCAGCGCACCAACGGGGGAACTCAAACCTTCTGCTCACTTGGGAGAACTCGATGCGCACCCTGACACTTCTGAAGGCCTCTCTGGCGACCGGCGTCCTGCTGACCTCCGGAGTGGCCGCGGGCACTGCCGCCGTCGCCGCCCCGACGCCCGGCGCGGACTCCGTGTCTGCCCTGTGCCACGCCACTGCCCTCTACGGCAACACCCCGATCTACTCCTCGAACAGTACGTCGAGCACCGTGGTCGGCCATCTCACCAAGGGCGTCAAAACCGCGTCCAGCTGTACCGTCGTCAACGGCAGCACCTACAGCGCCTGTGGCTACTTCTACTTCGGGTGGGTCTACATCACCAGCAAGGGCTATGTGAAGTCGATGTGCGTCTCGCTCTCGATTCAGGCGTGATGACCTACTCCTGACCGGCGCCGTGCTGATCGGCCACCCGCAGTGGCGACCGATCAGCACGTGAGCATTGACTAAAGGGCTTCTCAGCGGGAGTCTCGCTGGAGAAGGCTGCCTGGGGGAGGTCTGGCGGCCGTCGGGGGTGACCACGCGCTGGTCTCTGGGGAGAAACTTCTCGCGCTGTGTCGTCGAAGGCGGTTTGCCGGTCTGGCCGGCGTACGAGTGTGCGCGCGGGCCGACAAGGTGGGGCGTCAGCGAGCGGCGGAGGAATCATGGCCGAATACACGATCGAACAACTGCGAGAGCGCACCAGGGGACCGGTCTACACCGAGTCCGACGACGGGTACGACGAGGCGCGCAAGGTCTACAACGCGATGATCGACAAGCACCCGCGGGTCGTCGTGCGGTGCCTGAACGCGGGTGACGTGATGGCGACCGTCGCTTACGCCGCGGCGCATGACCTGGATCTCGCGGTCCGGGGTGGTTCGCACAGCGTGCCGGGGTTCGGGACCTGCGACGACGGGGTGGTCGCGGATCTGGGCGCGATGAACAACGTGAGGGTCGATCCGATCACCCAGACCGCACGCGCCGGCGGGGGAGCGACCTGGGGAGACTTCAACGCGGCCACGCATGCCTTCGGTTTGGCGACGACTGGCGGCATCATCTCGACGACTGGGGTTGGTGGACTGACCCTGGGTGGCGGGATCGGGTACCTAGATCGTGGGCTCGGATTGTCGTGCGACAACCTGATCTCGGCCGATGTGGTGACGGCCGACGGGCGGTTCCTGATCGCGAGCGAGAAGGAGCACGAGGACCTGTTCTGGGCGTTGCGCGGTGGTGGCGGCAACTTCGGAGTGGTGACCGCCTTGGAATTCCGGCTGGCTGCTGTCGATCAGATCTACGGCGGTCCGATGCTCTTCGAGATGTCCGATGCGGGGGCCGTGCTGGCCGGGTTCCGGGATCTGCTTCACGATGCGCCGGAGGAGCTGGGTGGGTTCCCTGGATTCCAGATCGCGCCGCCGCTGCCGTTCATCCCGGAAGACCGGCACGGCGATACGTTCGCCTTGGTCGTCGGCTGCTGGGCAGGCGAGCTGAGTGAGGGTGAGAAGCAGATCGCACGCTTCCGCGAGTTCGCTCCGGTGGTTGCGGAGCATGTCGGGGCGATGCCGTATCCCGCGCTGAACAGTGCGTTCGACGCGCTGGTGCCGCCGGGCATCCAGCACTACTGGAAGGCCGCCTTCGTCAAGGAACTGACGGATGACGCGATCCAGGCGCATCTCGAGCACGCGCCGGGGCTGCCCGCGGTCAATTCGACCGTCCACCTGTATCCGATCGACGGCGCTTGCCACCGAGTGCCTGCCGACGCCACCGCGTTCGCCTACCGCGACGCGACCTTCGCGACGGTGATCGCCGGCATGTGGCCGGATCCGGCGCAGAACGAGGCCGGGGTCGACTGGGTGCGCAACTACTACGACGCGATCGCACCGCATTCCGAATCAGGCGGTTACGTCAACTTCATGGCCGGAGACGATCAGGGCCGGATCCAGGACAACTACAAGGACAACTACTCCCGGCTGGTCGACGTCAAGCGCAAGTACGACCCGGACAACCTCTTCCACCTGAACCAAAACATCGCCCCGTAAGGGGTTTCAGTCCTCAGTCTCATCCCGGGCGGGCGGCTCAGGGCGCACGGACTGTAGCCGCTCGGCGACAGATTCGTTGCCCTGTTCCCGCAAACGGTCGCGGCGTTCGGCCAACACTCCGAACGCCAACGCCTCCTCCCAGGACAACACGCGCCGCGCCTCCACCTCATTACTCACCAAGAAAGACGCGCCCCGCCCACCAGAAGGTTGGCTGCTGCTCAGAGTGTGAGGGAGGCGCTGGAAGAAGGCGCGGTACTCTGCAGCGCGCCTTGCAGGTTGTTGCAATCTGGGCAATGGTGGCCGCCCGGCAGGCGAGCAGGTGTTCTGGTGGCCTTATGGAGGTCCGTAGGTGAATGTCGTTGGAGCCGTCGGCGATCTCTATCGGGACCGCTGGGGTGAGCCCTCCCGGCGGGCGAACTTCCGGACCGGGGAGTACGAGATCGAGATCCTCAAGTGGACCGCGTCGGCGAACGGTGAGGGGGTCGATCTCTACGCGACGCTCGGGGCCAGTGCTGAGGACATGCCGCGGGCTGAGCGAGGGCACCGGGTCGAGTACTTCATCGGCTTGGCGCCCGGCCGCGACGACATCGCCTCGCCCTTGGCGGGATTAGGTCTCTTCGCGCAGCGCGAGCGTGAGAATGTCGATCACGGGCACACGATCCCGGCCGGTGGACCGCTCTGGGCGGGAACGGAGATGAACACTCTCCTGGTGTTGCGCCAGCTGGGAGAGATCCTGCCCGCGCTGACCCTCTCCGACGGTGTTCACGTCGAGTTCCTGCAGGTGGTCCCGATCTTCGAGTCGGAGCGGCGGTTGAAGATCGAGCGCGGGCTCGATGCGCTTCTGAAGCACTGGGAGAGCGCACAGACAGCGTTCTGGGAGCCCCACCGCCGACCTGCCTAGCATCAACCGGCACAGCGGCAAGCGCCGTGAGTACAGACTTTGGCACCGTTGTTGGTCGGCGGAGGCGTGGCGGTTCGTTCTCTACTGGAGGCGTCGTGCCAGGCGCGGCCGATCTTTGTCGGGAGAGGTCAGCCGCGCCTGTGTCCCTTGGCGTTCGGTGCTCAAAGGGTGAGCAAGCGCTGGAAGAAGGCGCGGTACTTCTGGAGTGCGCCGCGGAGATCCTCGGTCGACGGTTCGCCGTTGGACCATTGGTTTTCGAGATCCCGGTGCTGCTCGTCGAAGGTCGCCGACAGGCGCTTCAGCAGGTCGTCCACGAGTTTGTCCGCCTCGGTCACCGAGTTGCGCGGGTCGTCCACGAAGCCCTGCTGAATGACCTCCCACCGCGCCCGGAAGTCCACCACCGCATCCGCCGCCACCAACGGCTCCTCGGATGTGCCAGTACGCCGCTCGCCGTCGCCCGAGTCTTCATCCGTACGCCGGGTGTTGTCGTCACTGAGGTCCGCATCAGCAAGGTCGCCGGTGTCGCGCCCCGGATCGGTGTCGGCACGGCGATCGCGGTCGTCACCCAGATCGGTGTCAGCACGGCGATCGCGATCGTCGACCAGATCGCGGTCGTCACTCGGATCGGTGTCAGCGCGACGGTCGTCGGCATCCAGGTCGGGGTCGGGCGTGCGGGCTGACGGGTCGGCTTCTCGGCTCAGGGCATCCGACTGGTCGAGCCTCGTCGTGCCCTCGTCGGCTCGGGGGTCGTTGTGGGTGGTCATGAGCGCTCCCTGGTCTCGTTGGTCGGCTCGGCGCGGTGGGTTCCGTCGGTCTCGCCGCGATCCATCAGCAGCTTGTCGACCAGTTGCCGGTAGGCGGTGACGGCTTGGCGGAGTTCTTCTGTGTCGGT
>NZ_DASRXP010000400.1:0-8192 GCF_035687465.1 Kribbella sp. | reverse complement strand
ACGTACCGCTGGAAGTACCACTGGCTCTGCTCGCGCGCCGTCGGCTTCTCCAGCGCCACGATCCGTGCACCGCGCGGGTTGAGGTGCTCCATGAACCGCTTGATCGTGCCGCCCTTGCCGGCCGCGTCCCGGCCCTCGAACACGATCACCACTTTCTGCTTGGAGCGCTTCACCCAGTACTGCAGCTTGAGCAGCTCGATCTGGAGCAGCCGCTTGTCCCGGTCGTAGATCTCCCGGGGCAGGCGTTCGGCGTACGGGAAACCCTCCCGCCAGGTGTCGACCGGCGTACCGTCGGCGCGCAGCAGGACCGGATCGTCGTCCTCTTCGTCCAGAACGCGGAAGCCGAGCTCGTGGACCAGATCAGGGGTGCTCATAACGCCCTAGGCTCGCTCCCCCAGACCGGCCGACGGTGAACACCGCCCGACTCCCCGATGAACAAGCCACGCCCAGGCCGACTCAGCTGGGCAGGCGCCGGACCTTGACCGTGGCGTCCGTTCGGGTCGTCGGCTTTCCGTCGGGTCCGTCCTGCTCCCGCTCGTGTTCAGTGCTCACGAGCACCTCCCATTCCCCGTCGGCGAGTTCGAGGTCGGCGATCACCTCGGCAGGCGTCGGGAAGTGGACATCCGCGTGGTCGGCGTGATGCCAGGCGCCGAAGTCCAGATGGCCCTCGATCAGCAGGATGCCGCCCGGCGCGACGGCGGCCGCCGCAGTACGGAGGATCTCTTCGCGGGGCAGGTTGCCCGTCGAGTGCAGGAACTGCGCGGACACCAGGTCGTAGCTCCCGTCGGGGAACGACTTGCCGAGTTCGTGCTGCTGCCAGTCGATGCGATCCGCCACTCCGGCGGCGGCAGCGTGCTCTGCCGCTCGCCCGAGCGCGACCGACGAGACGTCGACCGCCGTCACCTGCCAGCCCCGCTGGGCCAGCCAGATCGCGTCCCCGCCTTCACCGGAGCCGAGATCCAGCGCCCGCCCGGGCTCCAGCTCAGCCGCCTCCTGCACCAGTACTACGTTCGGCCGGCCGCTCCAGATCTGGCCACTCTCGGCGTACCTGGCATTCCACATCTCCTCAGCGGAGAGATTCTCAGTCGTCATACTCCGATCCTCCAACGAGCGACCACTCCCGGCAAGAAGCGTTGCCGTTCCGGCAAACCCTGATCTCACCGCGTGGCGGCCTACCGCAGCAGCAGGGTCCGTTCGAGCAGGGCCCAGGTTGTGGTGGTCAACAGGTAGAGACCGGCAGCCAGTGGGATGAAGGCTGCGGTGGCGAGGGTTCCGAAGGGCAGCAGCCGGGCGAGACGTCGCGCCATCGGCGACGCTGAATCGTCCAGTTGACGCACCTGCCGGCGGGACGAGAAGTAGGCGACGATCACCAGCAGTACTCCGAGGCCGAGGTACGCCGGGGTCGACGCGAACAGTGGCCAGTGGATGCCGAGCGGTGCACCGAAGATCGTCCCCGCCAGCAACTGGTTCGCCTCCCCCGCGACAACCGCGGTCGAGAACAGGCTGTACATCACCCAGAAGAACGGAATCTGGGCGAGCATCGGCAGGCATCCTGCCAGCAAGGTCGTGCCGGACTCGGACTGCAGTTTGGCGACCTCACGCTGGACCCGTTCGGGGTCCTTGCCGTGCCGCTCGTTGATCTTGCGGATCTCCGGCATCAGCACCGCACGCGAGCGCTCTCCGCGGATCGCGGCGAGGCTGAGTGGGAGGAGCAGGAGGCGGACGGCGATCGTACAGATCACGATCGCCACGGCAGCGGCGTACAGGCCGGTGAGGGGTTCGATGGTCGTCGCGATCCAGCTGACCAGGTGATAGGCGCCGTTGACGGGTGCGTCGAGAAAAGAAGGCATGGCGAAGCTCCACGAGTGAGAAGGAATGGGTAGCGAGAGGGACTGCCAGAACTGGCAGTCGGGCTACCTTCCGGGTGCTCGTGGACGCGGCCGGCCGGCGGCGTCGGGATCGCGGAGGACGAGATAGGCGGTACGGCGGGAGTTCGCCCGGGTGGCGCTGGCCCGCGCGGGCAACGGCGACGACAGCGGACGCTGCGCCGCAGTACGGGAGACCTGGAGCACCGCGAACAGAACGGCCGCCGCCGTGAGAACGGCGGCGGCCAGCAGACCGGAGTCAGGACCGAGGACAGGCATCGCCAGCGCCCACACGCCGGCGAGTGCCTTGTCCATCATCGGTCCATCATGACAGCTGATCAGTCCAGGTAGTCGCGCAGCACCTGGGAGCGTGACGGGTGCCGCAGCTTCGACATCGTCTTCGACTCGATCTGGCGGATCCGCTCGCGGGTCACGCCGTAGACCTTGCCGATCTCGTCCAGCGTCTTCGGCTGGCCGTCGGTCAGACCGAAGCGCATCGAGACCACGCCGGCCTCACGCTCGGACAGCGTGTCCAGTACGGCGTGCAGTTGCTCCTGCAGCAGGGTGAACGACACGGCCTCGGCCGGCACGATCGCCTCGGAGTCCTCGATCAGGTCGCCGAACTCGGAGTCGCCGTCCTCACCCAGCGGAGTGTGCAGGGAGATCGGCTCGCGGCCGTACTTCTGCACCTCGATGACCTTCTCCGGGGTCATGTCGAGCTCCTTGGCGAGCTCTTCCGGAGTGGGCTCGCGGCCCAGGTCCTGCAGCATCTGGCGCTGCACGCGGGCCAGCTTGTTGATCACCTCGACCATGTGCACCGGGATGCGGATGGTGCGGGCCTGGTCGGCCATTGCGCGGGTGATCGCCTGCCGGATCCACCAGGTGGCATAGGTGGAGAACTTGTAGCCCTTGGTGTAGTCGAACTTCTCGACCGCACGGATCAGGCCCAGATTCCCTTCCTGGATCAGGTCCAGGAAGAGCATGCCGCGGCCGGTGTAGCGCTTGGCCAGCGAGACGACGAGTCGCAGGTTGGCCTCGAGGAGGTGGTTCTTGGCGCGGCGGCCGTCCTCCGAGATCCACTCGTACTCGTCCTTGACCTTCTCCTTGAGCTTGGTCTCGGCGTCGCCGATCTGCTCCTCGGCGAACAGGCCGGCCTCGATCCGCTTGGCGAGCTCGACCTCCTGCTCCGCGTTCAGCAGCGGAACCTTGCCGATCTGCTTCAGATAGTCCTTGACCGGGTCAGCGGTGGCACCGGCGACCATCACCTGCTGCTCGGGCTCGTCGGTCTCGTCGGCCTCGGAGACGATGAAGCCCTGGTCCTCGGTGAGCTCCTTCTCCAGCGGCTTCACCGCGTCCGGCGAGAAGTCGGACTCGTCGACTTCGTCCAGGGCGCGGGGCTTCCCGGTCTTCGGGTCGATCGCCAGACCAGCCTCGGACACGGCCTTCTTCGCCGGCGCCTTCTTGGCGGCGGCCTTCTTCGCGGGAATACCGTCCTCCTTGGTGGGCGCAGCAGCGGCTTTCTTGGCCGCCGGGGCGACCTTCTTCACTGCCGCCTTCTTGGCGGCAGGCTCGGACACTCTCGCGCTGGTCCTCGGAGCCGTGCTGCGGGCAGTGGCGGCGACGGCCCGGGCGGACTCGGCGGGAAGATTCTCGGACGAGCTGGACGACACGAATTACCTCTCGTCTGACGCAGGGTTTCTGTACGGCGGTACGACGGTGCGGTGGAGCTGTCTTGCCTGAAGTTTTGCGGCTGCTCGCTGGTCAGGCGGCGGCAACACTCCATTGTAATCCGCGGCCCAAGCCCTAGCGCCCCGCGACCCCCTGAACGGCGTGCCATCTCCGGGCCGGCACGCCTGCGCGCACCGGCTCCGGACCTGTCACTTCAACGCTCAACTGTTCCTGGTCTGCCGCAAGGGCCGTGCCACCACTCGCTGCTTCTCGACCTGTTGCTCCTGCTTGAACTGCCTCACCTTCACCAGTGACGCCACGTCGATCACGTCCGCGACGGACTTGTACGCGCCGTCCTCACCATACGGTTCGGACGCCTCGCGCCAGCCACGCGGGCGGACCTTGAGCTGCTTGCCGAGCAGCGCGACGAAGATCTTCGCCTTCTGCGCGCCGAAGCCCGGCAGGGCGGACAGCCTGGCCAGCAGGTCGTCCCCGGACTTGACATCGGACCAGACGGCCGAAGCGTTACCGCCGTACTCCTCGTCCAGGTGTTTGGCCAGCGTCTGGATCCGGGCCGCCATCGCGGTCGGGAACCGGTGGATCGCCGGCGGTCCGGCCACCACCTCGACGAAGCCGTCCGGGTCGTAGCCGGCCACAGTGGACGGATCGAACGGACCCTCCATCCGTTTGGCGATCGCGACCGGTCCGGCGAACGCGCGCTCCATCGGGATCTGCTGGTCGAGCAGCATGCCCACCAGCAGGGCGAACGCGTCTCTGCTCAGCATCTCGTCGGCGTCGGGCTGCTGTGCGAGGCACAGCTTCTTGCTGCGAGTCGAAGTCACCTCAGTCCTCCTCCCCTTCAGACAACTCAGGCTCGGCCTTCACGGCCAGCACCGGACACGGAGCATCGAGCAGCACCCGCTGGGCGTTGCTGCCGAGGATGAGCTTGCCCACCGGGGACCGGCGCCTCAGGCCGATCACGATGAATTCCGCATGGACTTGCTCGGCGACGGCCACCAGGTCCTCCGCCGGATCGAGTCCACGAACCAGTTGCCGCACCTCGTACGGCACCCCGGTCGGGTCGAGCTGCTCCCGTACCTCCGTCAACGCGGCATCACTCGCCGCCGCCTCGTCGCTGTCGAAGCTGCGCCCGCCCCGGTGGGAGTTCACCACCACCAGTTTGGCGTCGCGAAGCTCCGCCTCCTCTGCCGCCCGCCTGAGCGCTGCGCGCCCTTCGGCCTTCGGCACATAACCCACGACGATGGTCGTCATCGACTTGCCTCACCTCCGGGTGTCACTGTCGACCCGTTCCGAACGATACTGCCCTGAACCGGCGTCGGCATCTGTGGAAAAGCACCACCTGTGTCGCGACCGTGACCGTTAGGCAGTTGTGTCCGCAACACCGGCCGGGCGAGCCGTGAGCAGCCACTTCGGTTCACGACTGCATACCCCGGCAGCCGCTGTCTAACCTTCCGTTGGGCCACACCTTGACAGTGCTTTGACCCGACACGCCAGTACGCCGGTGCCGCGGGCTCCAAGCACCGCAGGGATCCCGCCATGTTGCCCTCGGCAAGGGCCAGCGGGTTCCGCGGGGCTGACCCAGGTTCCGGCCTTGTCCTACGTTGTCTCCGGATTCGGGGTCGGCCGGAGTGACCGACTTACGCGGTTCAGTCGATCGGCCATTCGTGCACGGGAGTGTTGTCGTGCATGTGGTCGCGGTAGCGCCTCAGCATCCCGCGCAGCGCGTCGCGGCGACCGTGGGATCCCTTTGTATACAGTCGGTGGAACTCATCGGCCTGCCACGAGGCACCGTTGCGATGCGTCAGGCAGCGCTGCTCGATGATGCCCAGCAGCCGGTCCCGGACCTGCGGTGCCACGCCCCACTCGTCGAGTCCTCGTGATGCCAGCGGCAACAGCCGGCGCAGTACCAGCTCGGTGGCGCGGGCGGTGCCGACGCCTGGCCAGAACACCTCGGCGTCGATGCCCTGGCGGGCCGCTTCGTGGAAGTTCTCCTCGGCCGCGCTGAACGACATCTGCGACCAGATCGGCCGTTCGTCATCGGCCAGCGCGCGGACCAGACCGAAGTAGAAGGCGCCGTTGGCCATCGTGTCGACCACGGTCGGGCCGGCCGGCAGGACCCGGTTCTCGACGCGCAGATGCGGCTTCTCCCGGACAACGTCGTACACGGGCCGGTTCCAGCGATAGATCGTCCCGTTGTGCAGCCGAAGCTCCGAAAGTGCTGGCGTGTCACCACGGTCCAGGATGGCGATCGGATCCTCGTTGGAGGTGACCGGAAGCAGGGCCGGGTAGTAGCGCGAGTTCTCTTCGAAGAGGTCGAAGATCGAGGTGATCCAGCGTTCACCGAACCACACCCGGGGCCGGACGCCCTGCGTCTTCAGCTCGTGCGTGCGGGTGTCGGCGGCCTGCTCGAACAACGCGATCCGGGTCTCCCGCATCAGTTCCTTGCCGAACAGGAACGGCGAGTTCGCGCCGATCGCGAGCTGCACGCCGGAGATCGCCTGGGCCGCGTTCCAGTACCGCGGGAACGCCTCCGGGGTCACCTGCAGATGGAACTGCGTCGACGTACAGGCGGCTTCGGGCACGATGCTGTCGGCGGTGACCTGGAGCCGTTCGATCCCGTCGATGGCGATCTGCACGTCCTCGCCGCGGGCCTGGAAGATCTGGTCGTTCAGCAACGCGTAGCGCGGGTTGGTGCTGAGCGCCTCGCGGTGGATGTGCTCGGTCAGCAGGGTGGGCAGGATGCCGACGATCACCATCGACGAGCCGGTCCGGGACGCCTTCTCCTCGGCCGCGTTCAGGCTGTCGCGGATGGACGACTCCATCCGGTCCAGGCCGTCACCGTCGATCTGGCCCGGCGGCACGTTGATCTCGATGTTGAACTGGCCGAGCTCGGTCTGGAACGCGTCGTCCTCGATCGCGCTCAGCACCTCGGAGTTCTTGAACGCCGGGTCGCAGTGCTCGTCGACCAGGTTCAGCTCGATCTCGATCCCCGTCATCGGCCGCTCGGCGTCGAAACGCGCCTCCCGCAGCATCCGCGCGAACGCGTCCAGATTGCGATGGACCTGGTTGCGGAACGCGGTCCGGTCCGCCCGGGTGAATTCGACCCGGTCGACTTCCTCGCCCATCTGCGCCTCCCGTATCGAGCAGCTGTCCTGCGCTGTCCCCCGGTACCTGGCCTCAGTCTGCCTGAACCGCGCCCTGAGTGTGAGATGTCTCGCGCGTGGGTGTTTCGACCGGGTAGACGATGAAGTGGTCCCGCACGATCCGCCGGGGCTCCGGTCCCGCCTCGGAGAGCACTTCCGCGAGTTCTGTCAGTACTGCGGGATCCAGCTGCAACTCGTGTTCGCCGGGATGCCGGTCGGCTCCCAGGTCGAAGTCCACGCCCGGCTGCCGCGTCATCTCGATGTGGGTCCCCAGCACCAGTTCGACAGGATTGCCCGCGGCAACGAACCCGGCGAGCCGCTCGACACTCTGCCGGAAGGCGGGCCAGTCGAACACGTACAGCCGGCCCGGATACAGGGAGTCCCCCGTCAGCAGCAACCTGGTCTCACGGTCGTAGAAGGCCACGTGCGCCGGGTGGTGGCCGGGGATCGGGATGACGTCGAGGACGCGCTCCCCCAGGTCGAACTGCACGAGCTGCTCCGGCCAGGAGGTGATCCCGAAGTACTCGGCGACGTCCGCCGCGGATCTCCCCACCACCGCGTCGAACTGCGCGTCACCGCCGACGTGGTCACCGTGACCGTGCGTGTGCGCGACCACCAGTTCCAGGTCGCGGCCCTCGAGCAGTTCGTCCACCACCGCGCGAAGGTCGGTGTGCCCGGTGCCGGTGTCCAGCAAGAGAGCGCGTTCCGAGCCGAGCAACAGGTAGATGAACGGGCCCTCGAAGTTGGTCCGCAGCGACTGCCGGATGATCGCCGTTCGCTCGTCGTACCAGTGCACGTGGTGATCGGGACCGTCCGTCGTACCGTCGTCCCACTGCCGCGGAAAGCTCGCCATGCCCGGATCCTGCCCGACGATGTCTGTTCTCCCGAGGCCGGGTGCGGTCGGTGCGCGGAATTGTCGGTGCGGGCGGGGAGACTGTCGGGGTGCGTGCCGACCCGTCGATCCTGCATGTCGACCTGGACGCGTTCTTCGCGGCCGTCGAACAGCGGGACAAGCCCTCCCTGCGTGGCAAACCTGTCGTCGTGGGTGGGATCGGGCTGCGCGGAGTCGTGTCCACCGCGTCGTACGAAGCCCGCAAGTATGGAGTGCGGTCCGCCATGTCCACTGCCGAGGCGCGATCCCGCTGCCCGCACGCGGCGTACCTGGGGCCGCGTTTCGACGTCTACCGGAAGACGAGCGAGGCGGTGATGGCGCAGATGCGGGCGCTGTCGCCACTGATCGAGCCGCTCTCGGTGGACGAGGCGTTCGTGGATCTCACTGCGGCCGGGCTGAGCAACCTCACCGTCGAGGACGTGCAGGCGATCGCCGAGGAGCTGAAGGCGTCGATCACGGAGGTCAGCGGCGGCTTGACCGCATCGGTCGGCGCCGGCACCTCCAAGCTGATCGCGAAGATCGCCAGCGACCTCGACAAGCCCGACGGGGTGGTCGTCGTTCCGGCGGGTACCGAGGCGGACTTCCTCGCGCCGATGCAGGTGA
>NZ_DASRXP010000399.1:0-4534 GCF_035687465.1 Kribbella sp. | reverse complement strand
CGTCGGACAACCGCAACGCGCGCGCCAGGCCGGACAGCACCGGGCGGGACGGACGCGGCCCACGTCCTTGTTCGAGCCGCGTGTAGTAGTCGGTGGACATCGTGGCCAGGTTCGCGACCTCCTCGCGCCGAAGGCCCGGCGTACGGCGTCGTAGTCCTGCCGGCAGACCCACGTCGTCCGGGCGGAGCCCCTCCCGGCGGATCCGCAAGAAGTCGGCGAGCTGTCCCCTGTCCACGGACCCAGCATCCCAGCAGGAGCACCCCGCAACCAGGGACTCCCGGTCCCAGGCTCCGCTCGCTCTGCCCCGGTCGGCGGATCCGCACCAGGGTTGTTGGCATGAGCAACCACAAGAGCGCGCTCGTGACAGGCGCTACCAAGGGAATCGGCCGGGAGATCGCCCGGCAGTTGGGCGACCTCGGGTACACGGTGATCATCGGCGCGCGGGACCTTGCCAGGGGTGAGGCGACCGCCAAGGAACTCATTGCCGAGGGCATCGATGCGGAGGTGGTCCGGCTGGAGGTGACGGACGACGACTCCATCCGGGCAGCGGCCGCGTGGATCGACGAGGTGCACGGGCGCCTCGACGTCCTGGTGAACAACGCGGCGATCATCGCCGATGGTGACGGTCCGGTCAGCGAGACTTCCGCCGAAGCCCTGCGCGCGAGCTATCAGACGAACGTGATCGGGCTGGTGTCGACCACCAACGCCATGCTGCCGCTGCTGCGGAACGCGCCGGCCGCGCGGATCGTGAACCTGTCCAGCGAGCTGGCCTCGCTGACGCGGGTGGGCGATCCGGACTCGGAGATGTCGACCATCCTCACGCTGGGCTACAACTCGTCCAAGGTCGCGGTGAACATGGTCACGGTGATGCTGGCCAACGAACTCCGCGACACCGGCATCCTCGTCAACGCCGCCGACCCGGGCAACTGCGCCACCGACATGGGCGGCTGGGACGCACCCCGCACCCCCGCCCAAGGTGCAGCCGTCGCCGTCCGCCTCGCCACGCTCCCACCAAACGGCCCCACCGGCCGCCTCCACGCCGAGGAGGGCGTCCTGCCCTGGTGATCCAAGCGCAGGTCAGTCGAAGTCGAAGGTGGAGTGGAGCCTCTGGCCGGAGCGACATGGTAGTGACATAGGTTGCCCCTGTGCCTCGGTTGCTGACTGACGTTCGTCCGTTGCGAGAGTCGGCGGACTTCCGGCGGCTGTGGATCGGGTCGACGGTTTCGCAGCTCGGGCAGCAGATGACCGCGGTGACCGTGTCGATCCAGGTCTACGCGCTGACCCAGTCCACCTTCTCGGTCGGGCTGGTCGGGCTCTCCGCACTGGTTCCGCTGATCGTCTTCGGCTTGTACGGCGGGGCGATGGCCGACGCCGTCGACCGCCGTACGCTCGCTCTCGTCTCCTCGGCCGGGCTCTGGCTGCTCTCCATGCTGCTCGTGGTCCAGTCCGAACTGCACTGGAACCGGGTCTGGGTCCTGTACGCCGTCGTCGCCGTCCAGTCGGCCTGTTTCGCCGTGAACAATCCGGCACGTTCCGCGATCATTCCCCGGCTGATCCGCCCGGCCCTGCTCCCGGCCGCGAACACCCTCAGTCAGGCAGCGTTCAACCTCGGCTTCACGGCCGGCCCGTTGCTCGGTGCCGCGGTGATCGCCTGGCAGGGGTTCGGCGCGGCGTACCTGGTGGACGTGATCACGTTCACCGCCGCCCTGTACGCCCTGTTCCGCCTGCCGCCGGTTCCCCCGACCGGGCTGGTACGGCGGGCCGGTCTCCGCTCGGTGCTCGAAGGGTTCACCTTCCTCCGGGCGGCTCCGGCCCTGCTCGCCACCTTCCTCGCGGACATCTTCGCGATGGTGCTCGCGCAACCACGGGCCCTCTTCCCCGCGGTGGCCGGCTCGTTCTTCGCAGGCGGCGTACGGACTGTCGGTCTGCTCCAAGCGGCCCCCGCGATCGGGGCGCTGGTGGGAGTCCTGTTCTCCGGCTGGGTGAGCCGGGTCCGCCGTCAGGGGGTGGCGATCGTCGTCGCGATCACGGTGTACGCGGCCGCGGTCGGCCTGTTCGGGTTGTCCCGGACGATCTGGCTGGGAGTGGCGTTGCTGGCCCTGTCGGGTGCGGCCGACATGGTGAGTTCGGCGTACCGGAACACCGTGCTGCAGTCGGCCGCGCCGGACGCGATGCGCGGGCGGCTCCAGGGCGTCTTCATCGTCGTGGTCGCCGGCGGACCCAGGCTCGGGGACTTCGTCGCGGGCACCACGGCGTCGCTCACCACGCCCACGATCGCGCTCCTGGGCGGCGCCTGCGCGTGCATCGTCGGCCTGATGATCCTGCTGGCCCTGAACAAGCCGTTCCGCCGCTACGACTCCGAAGTACGGGCCTTGCGGTAACAGCAAAGGGCCAGCTCAACCGCCGGTGGCGAGCTTCTTCAGTACGGTGAACCAGGAGTCCATGTCCGGGTTGATCTGCTCCAGCGGTTTGTCGTCGACCGTGACGATCGGCCGGTCGCCCAGCGGCTTCTTCAGCTTGACCGGGACGAGCTCGGCGGCGTTGGACGGCGGGCACGGGTCGTTGGTGTTGAGGGCGACGGTGATCTTCTCGTCGCTCTCGATCACGCGCAGGTCGAGCGAGCAGTTACTGGTGATGCCGACCGCGATGTCGACGTCGTCGTACGAGGGCCGGTTCTGGATCCAGCGCAGGTACTTCGGTTTCTTGTCCTGCACCACCTGGTACTTCGTCACCGGCTGCGGGTTGTCCTCGGTGATCCCGCCCTCGCCGTCGCTGAAGAAGGCCCCGTAGATCATGTTGATGCACGGGTCGGCCGTCTTCTCCTTGTCGTCGATCGCACCCCAGGCCTTGGCCGCCTGGTAGCAGCCGTTCGCCTCACGGTTGAGCGCGACGTTGAACCCGATCAGGGCCAGCGCGGCGACCACCAGGAATCCGGCGAGCCCCCGCCGCGAGCGGGCCTGTTTCGGCCCGAGTTTGCCGGCTTTGTCGTCGTCTTCCGGATGCTGCCGGAAGACGGCCAGGACGTTGCTGGTCCATTGCGGGTTGATCAAGGTCGGGACGGCATAAACCAGGATCAGTGCGACGCAGATCGCGATCGCGGGGAGCAGCGCCCAGTAGTTTCGCACGGCAGCAAGATACGGGGCCATCGGGCCGCGGCCGAAAAACGGATACGCTTCGGCTGTGCCCGCAGAGACGTCCCAGACGCTCGACCGGGGCCTGACGGTCCTCGAGTTGCTGGCGGACGCCCCGGACGGCCTCTCGATCACCGAGCTGGCGGCCTCCCTCGGCGTGAGCCGCACGGTGGTCTATCGCCTGGTCAACACGCTCGAACTGCACCGGCTGGTGCGTCGCGACAGCGAGGGCCGGGCGAGGCTGGGGCTGGCGGTGCTGCACTACAGCCGGCGCGTCCAGCCGACCCTGCGCGACGCGGCCCTGCCCGTACTGCGCTCGCTCGCCGAGGACACCGGGGCTACGGCACACCTGACTGTGGCTGACGGTGACGAGGCGCTCGCGATCGCGGTGATCGAACCGAGCTGGACCGATTTCCACGTTTCGTACCGGATGGGGTCCCGGCATGCGCTGGACCAGGGTGCCGCGGGCAAGGCGATCCTGGCGGGCCGCCGTAAGCCGGATCCGGCCGGACGGCCGTTCGTCATCACCGCCGGCGAGCTCCAAGCGGGCGCCCAAGGAGTCTCGTCCCCGGTCCTGGGGGTCCCCGGCGTCGAGGCCTCCATCGGCGTCGTCGTCCTCGGCAAACTGGACCGCGACTTCGTCGGCCCCCGAGTAGCCCGAGCCGCGGTCGAAGTAGCCAAACGCCTCGCCTGACCCCACTACTCCACCTGCGGCGTGCGCCGTGCCCACCCACAGCTCCCGTTCATTCGCCCCCTTTTCACCCCTGGGATGAGACAGGTGTCCACGCGAGGGGTGAAAAGGGGGCGAATGAACGGAGAGGGTGTTAGGTCCGGGTGGCGGCGTGGAGGAGGGGGAGGACTCGGTGGGGGATCTGTTCGGCGAGGGCGATCACTGTGGAGGCTCGCTGGATGCCGCGGACGATCACCACCTGGTCGATCACCCGTTGGAGATCCGCGTTGGAGCGCGCGACGATGCGGCACCACAGATCCTCGGCGCCCGTGATCGTGTGCACCTCAAGTACCTCCGGGATCGCCGCCAGCGCGGCCGCGACCGCCGTATGCCCTGAACCCTGCTCGATCTGCAGCGTCGCGAACGCCGTCACCGGGTAGCCGATCGCGCTGGTATCGACGTCCGGCGCCCACCCGCGCACCACCCCGTCACGTTGCAACCGGTCGAGCCGCGCCTGCACGGTGCCGCGTGCGACTCCGAGTCGCCGGGACGCCTCGAGTACGCCGACCCGGGGCTCGGCCGCGAACAGGTCGAGGATCCTGGCGTCCAGGCGATCCACTCCGGCCATGCTTCCTCCAGTGGTCAGGGTGACCGAATAGTCCAACAGAACCCTGAGAATACTGGACAACCTGCCCAATGAAACAGAGAACTGTTGCACAACCTGTCTCCCTAC
>NZ_DASRXP010000398.1:0-7752 GCF_035687465.1 Kribbella sp. | reverse complement strand
GCCGCCATCACCGACCAGCGCGCGGACTTCGGACAGCCGGGTCATCGCGTGCTCGAGATCGCGCCGGCCCCGGGAGTCGTCCCCGACACTGACGTTGGTGGAGACGGCCTCGATGCTGCGCTTCATCCCGTACAAGGTGTCGCCGGGCATCGCCTGCTGAGCGGCGGCGGCAGAACCGATGCCACCTCCGAGCAGGACCAGCGCGGCTGTACTGGCCACTAGCCGGATACGCCGGCCGTGACGATGGCGGATATCTGTCACGGACGCGTCGTCCTCGCGGGGCGGCGGGTCATCTTCACTGTCCGGAGTGCTGCGTACCACGGTCGGAGTCGTCGTCGCGGCACGGGCCGCAGCCTGCTCGAGGAGGCGGTGCCTCAGCTCGGCAGAGAACTCCGGTCGCGGTGTGACTGCTCCGACGGTCCTCAGCCGTCCGACCAGTTCCACAGCTTCCAGCAGCTCAGGGTCATCGCTCAGTCGCGAAGAGTGACGGGGCCCGTGATCGACGGCGTGCGCGAATGTCTCCGCGCGCGCTCGAGCCCTGTGTAGGTCACTCATGGGTTCTCGTTCTCCTCAATGGCCAATCGGGGTCACCGATAGGTCCTCACCAGGCAAACGAGGAAACTCCCTGACGGGTTACGAAAGACATTCGTTGTCATCCGCCTCACCTCAAGTCCTTGGGGATAACCTTCGCCAAGTGCCGGACGGCCCTCAGTTGCAGTTGCTTGACGGCGCCCTCGGATTTCTCGAGCGCCTTGGCCGTTTCCGCGATCGACAGGCCGGCGAAGAATCTCATCGTCAGGCAGTCTCGCTGCTCGTCGGGCAAGGCCGCGACGGCGTCCCGCAGTACCTCGGCGGTGGCGGCGGCCAGTACGTCGACCTCCGGCCCCTCGGTCTGCCGGTCGTGCGTCTCGATCTCGTCCGTGACCACCTCGAGCCGGACGCGGCCGGACTTGTAGTGGTCGGTGATCAGGTTCCGGGCGATCGTCACCAGCCAGGCGCCGAAGTCACGGCCCTGCCAGCGGAACGAGTCGAGCGCCCGCAGTGCCCGGACGAAGGTTTCGCTGGTGAGATCCTCCGCGAGCGCGGAGGAGGACACCCGGGCGTAGATGTAGCGATACACGGTCAGCGAGTATTCGTCGTACAGCTCGCCGAACGCACCGACGTCCCCTGCCTGGGCGCGATCGACGAGCTCTGCACGTCTCATCCCGTCCGGGCTTGGCTCCGGCGTCGTCAAGTTCTCTCCCCGTTCAACTGACACGTCAACGTCTGACACATCCGCGGATGGCCACAGCGGCTGAGACAGCACCGAGCGTTACGCCTGGAACACCCGCTGTCAACAGGAGGTGGCGTGCCGCCCTTCGTTCGGTCCGGTAGTCACGAATGCGCCAGCCGGCTACGTCCGCGGTGCGGAGCAGCCTGCTCTCGGGGTTCATCGCGCTCTGTTTCCCCACTACCCCTCGTGTGAGGCGAGGGTCCTGCCCCTCGTGTGAGGCGAGGGTGTGGGCGCTTCTACCGGGCCTGGACCGGAAGAGTGTCGCCCACGAGTTCACCTGTATATCTCCCGTCACGCTCCGCTGCAACCGTTCCGTGCGCGTTATGTCGTCCGAGGCCGGAAGAACGTGTCCCCCGCCGCGTGACAGACTCGTCTGGTGAACTTCAACTTCGCGGACCTTCTTCGTGACACAGCGCGACGTCACGGCGAAGGTCTCGCGCTGGTCGACGGCGACCGGCGACTGACCTGGAGCCAGCTGGACGAGGCCGTGGACAAGGCCGCCCAGGGGTACTCCGCGGCCGGCCTGGTACCGGGGTACCGGGTCATCCTGCTACTCGCGAACAGTGTCGAGTTCGTCACGTCCTACCTGGGAGTTCTTCGCGCCGGGCTGGTCGCGGTGCCGTTGAACACCGGCCTCACCAAGCCCGAGATCGGCACTGTCGTGAAGCACTCGGGAGCCCGGCTGGCGGTCGCCGACGGGGACCTCGCCGACAAGCTCGAGGGCATCCGCGTGGTCCGGGCCGGCCAGCTCGATGGTCACGCTCCGCTTACGCCGCAGACCGACCCGGAAGCCCTCGCGGTGCTGCTCTACACGTCCGGGACGAGTGGCGACCCGAGGGCCGCGATGCTCACTCACCGCGCGCTGGCGGCAAACGTGAAGAACCTCACCGAGCTGGGCGAGGACCGGATGGGCCCCGACGATGTCGTGCTCGGCGTGCTCCCGATGTTCCACGCCTTCGGCCTGAACGCGGTCCTCGGCTGGGCGATCGCCACCGGCGCCGCGCTCGTGGTCGACCAGCGCTTCGACTCGACCGGCACCATCGACCTGATCCGCCGGTACGGCGTGACGCGGCTGCCGCTGGCTCCACCGGCCCTCAACGCGCTGCTGGTCCGCCCGGACCTGAAGGATGCCCTGCGGACGGTCAAGGTGGTCCTCACCGGGGCCTCCACCCTTGATCTGGGCCTGGCCGACCGGTTCGAGGAGGCCACCGGGCTGGTCGTGCACCAGGGCTACGGGCTGACCGAGGCCTCGCCCGGAGTGACCACCACGCTCGGTGAGGACGAGCCGAAACCCGGCTCGGTGGGCCGGCCGCTGCCGAACGTCGACCTGCGGATCGCCGACGAGCGTGGCGAGGACGTGGAAGGCGACGACCCCGGCGAGATCCTGGTCCGCGGCGGCAACCTGTTCTCGGGGTACTGGCCCGACGGGGTGGACGGCCCGGACGAGCAGGGCTGGTACCGGACCGGGGATGTCGGGTATCTCGACTCCGACGGAGACCTCTACCTGGTCGACCGGTTGCGGGAACTGATCATCGTGTCCGGCTTCAACGTGTTCCCGAGTGAGGTGGAAGAGGTCCTGGTCGGTTTTCCCGGGGTCCGCGAGGCTGCCGTGATCGGCGTACCGTCCGAGGAGACCGGGGAAGCGGTGAAGGCGTTCGTCGTACCGGCGACCGGTGCGGCGCTGGATCCGGCCGCGATCCGCGAGTTCGCGGCGACCCGGCTGGCGCGGTTCAAGTGCCCGGTCGAGGTCGAGGTGGTGGACCACCTGCCGCACTCGGTCACCGGCAAGGTCGCCAAAGGACGCCTTCGCGAGGCGGACCGATGAGGGTCACGCTCTACGGCAAGCCCGGCTGTCACCTCTGCGACGACGCCCGCGCGATCATCGAGCAGGTCTGCGCCGACCTGGGCGTCGGCTGGACCGAGATCGACATCACCCAGGACCCGGCGCTGTTCGAGCAGTACGGCGAGCAGATCCCGGTCACCCTCGTCGACGGCCGCCAGCACGACTTCTGGCGCGTCGACCCAGTTCGGCTCAAGAGGGCCTTGACAACTTAGTGCCATCGGTCACTGGTGGCCTTCTCGATTTTGTTCTCACGTTCACAAGCTCCTAGAGTGGGGTAGTCGCCAGCCGTGAGGCGGTGATCTTGAACCACCATTTCCAGGAGAATTGTGACGCCTGCCCGCAGCCGTCGCCCCGGCGCGCCGACGAGAACCGACCGCGGCATTCCCGAGGCCACTGTCGCGCGCTTGCCGGTGTACCTGCGGGCCCTGACCGCGCTGTCGGACAGTGGCATCGCCACCGCGTCGAGCGAGGATCTCGCGACCGCTGCCGGGGTCAACTCGGCCAAGCTCCGCAAGGACCTGTCCTACCTGGGCTCCTACGGCACCCGCGGCGTCGGCTACGACGTCGAGTACCTGCGCTACCAGATCGCCCGCGAGATCGGCGTCACCCAGGACTGGGCCGTCGTCATCGTCGGGATCGGAAACCTGGGCCACGCGCTGGCGAACTACTCCGGCTTCGGCACCCGCGGCTTCCGGATCGTGGCGCTGCTGGACGCGGATCCGCAGCTGGTCGGCGAGCGGATCGGTGACATGGTGGTCCGCGATTTCGCCGAGCTGGAAGAGATCGTCGCCTCCGACCGGGTCTCGATCGGCGTCATCACCACTCCCGCCGGTCCCGCCCAGGAGGTGTGCGACCGGCTGGTCGCCGCCGGCGTGACCAGCATCCTCAACTTCGCGCCGGTGGTGCTGTCCGTGCCCGACGGTGTCGACATCCGCAAGGTGGACCTCTCGATCGAGTTGCAGATCCTGGCGTACCACGAACAACGAAAGTCCGGAGAGGCGGCGCTTTCCGAGGTGCCCGAACTACCAGCGATCAACGGCGTCCCTGCCGATCTGCCGAATGTCGGGGGAGGTGTCGGGGCGTGAGTGAGCGCAGCGAGCAAACCAATAAACACAGCGAGTTCTGCTCATGTGCGCCCGACGCGAAGCGAGGTCGCAGGTGAGTTATCTGGTGGTCGGCATCTCTCATCGCAGTGCGGACATCTCGGTGCTGGAGCGTGTCGCGCTCGATCCGGACGCCGCGACGAAGCTGGCGCTAGCCGTTCAACTCACCCCGGCTGTCAGTGAGTCGGCCGTGGTCGCCACCTGCAACCGCACCGAGGTCTACGCGAACGTCGACCGCTTCCACGCGGGCATGGACGAGGTCACCGCGATCCTGTCCGACGTCACCGGCGTACCGCTGCTGGATCTGGCCGAGCACCTCTACGTGCACTTCGAGGAAGGCGCCGTCGCGCACCTCTTCCAGGTCGCGGTCGGCCTGGACTCGATGATCGTCGGCGAGAGCCAGATCCTCGGCCAGGTGAAGGAATCGCTGCGCGCCGGCCAGGACCTGGAGACGATCGGCAGCAGCCTCAACGCCCTGTTCCAGCACGCCCTCCGGGTCGGTAAGCGGGCCCGCACCGAGACCGGCATCGACTCGGCCGGCCGATCGGTCGTGTCCGCCGGGCTGGAGGCGGTCGGTGGCTTCGAGGGCCGTCGGGCGCTGGTCGTCGGCGCCGGCTCGATGGCGTCGCTGGCCGCCCAGACCCTGCTCGCCGGTGGGGCCACCGGCGTCACCATCGCGAACCGGAACTTCGAGCGCGCCGTCGCCCTGGCGAACCGCGTCGGCGGTACGGCGATCCAGCTGGCCAACGTGCCCGAGGCTCTCGCCGAGGCCGATCTGGTCGTGTCGTGCACCGGCGCGCGAGGCGTAGTACTGACGGAAGAGATGATCGCCAACGCCGGCGACGGGCGGCCCCTCGGAGTACTGGATGTCGCCCTGCCCAGGGACGTCGATGCCGCGGCGGCCCGGATTCCCGGCGTCACCCTGGTGACTCTGGCGGACCTCGCCGGTACTGCGGGCGGCAGCGAGCAGGACATCGAGGAAGTACGGCGGATCGTCGGCGAGGAGACGGGTGCTTTCGAAGCCACCCGGCGAGCCGCGACCGTCGCGCCGACCGTGGTGGCGCTGCGGGCGATGGCCAGCGAACTGGTCGAGGCGGAACTGGCCCGGCTGGAGCGCAGACTGCCGAATCTCGACGACGTCCAGCGCGAAGAGGTCTCGCGGACCGTCCACCGGGTGGTCGACAAGGTGCTGCACACCCCGACCGTGCGGGTGAAGGAACTGGCCGCCGATCCGGGCGGGCCGACCTACGCCGACGCGCTGCGCGAGTTGTTCGCACTGGACCCGGCCGCGGTGGACGCCGTCACCGCCCCCAAGACAGCAGCCAAGACCACCGGAGGCGAAACCGCATGATCAGGCTCGGTACCCGCCGCTCCGCGCTCGCGACAGCCCAGGCGAACCACATCGCCGACGCGCTGCGTTCACTCGGGCACGAGGTCGAGCTGGTGCCGATCGTGACCCATGGCGACACGAACAAGGCCCCGCTGCAACAGATCGGCGGCACCGGCATCTTCGTCAGCGCACTGCGCGACGCCCTGCTGGCCGACGAGATCGACATCGCCGTGCACTCGCTGAAGGATCTGCCGACGGCCGAGGTGGACGGGCTCACCATCGGTGCCGTCCCGGTCCGCGAGGATCCGCGCGACGTGCTGGTGGCCAGGGACGGCCTGACCCTCGGCGAACTCCAGACCGGGGCCATGGTCGGTACGGGCTCGCCCCGCCGGGTGGCCCAGCTCGACGCGCTCGGCCTGGGGCTGGAGCTGACCGGGATCCGCGGCAACGTGGACACCAGGATCGCGATGGTCGCCGATGGCAAATTGGACGCGGTGGTGCTCGCAAGGGCAGGGTTGGCCAGGTTGGGCCGGCTTTCGGAGATCACCGAGACGCTGGACCCGATCCAGGTGCTGCCGGCACCCGGACAAGGTGCCCTGGGCATCGAATGCCGTGCCGACGACGTCGCGGTGCTCGAAGCCCTGGCGCCGTTGGAGGATCCGGCCACTCGCGCCGCGGTGACGGCCGAGCGGCAGATGCTTGCCACCCTCGAGGCAGGGTGCACGGCTCCGGTCGGCGCACTGGCCGAGGTGGTCGAAGGTGAGGACGGCCCGGAGCTGTGGCTCCGGGGAGCGCTCGGCCAGGAGGGCGGCGTTCGGCGGCTGTCCGCCAACGGGTCGGTCGACGACCCGCGGGCGGTCGGACGGGCGCTGGCGAACGAATTGCTGGAGCAGACATGACACCGGCACGGGGCACGACGACCAGCAGTAAGACGAGCAGGACAAGGGCAAAGGCGACGGCAGACGTGAGCATCGCGAAGACAGCGGCCACCAAGGCGGCACCCCAGAAGGTGCCGGCGAAGATCGCAGCAGCCAGTACCAGCACGGTCAAGCAAGTCAGACCGCTCGGCCACGTGACCTTCGTCGGGGTGGGACCGGGCGACCCGGCCCTGCTGACGATCGCCGGTCGTGACGTGCTGGCGAGCGCCGACGCCGTGGTGGTGGAGGGTCCGGAGCACGACGCGTTCCTGGCCTACTGCCGCCCGGGCATCGAGGTGATCGACGGGTCCGGTGCCGAAGGCAGCCGTGCCCTGCGGGTCGCCGCCCGGGCGCGGCTGGTGGTGAAGACCGCCAAGACCTCGTCGAACGTGGTCCGGCTGCTGACCGGCGACCCGTTCACCTTCTCCAGTGGGGCCGAGGAAGCAGCCGCCTGCCGCAAGGCCGGGATCAGCTTCAACGTGGTCCCCGGGGTCAGCGAGGTCAGCGCGGTCCCGACGTACGCGGGCATCCCGCTGACGGTGAAGGGCGAGCGCGAGGTCACGGTGCTCGACCTGGCCGAGTCCAAGCTCGACTTCAGCCGGCTATACCCGAAGCAGACCCTGGTGTTGCTGAACGCGACCGAGGGCCTGAAGGAGACCACCGCCGCGCTGCTCGAGGCCGGCTTCGACGCCGGTACGCCGGTCGCCGCGACCGTCGGCGGGACGACCACCGCGCAGGCGAGTGTGGTCGGCACCCTGGGCACGATCGTCGCGGATCTCCGGGCCGCCAAGCTGACCGGCGAGGCCGTGATCGTGATCGGTTCCGTGGTCGAGCAGCGCGAGGCGCTGTCCTGGTTCGAGACCAAGCCGCTGTTCGGCTGGCGGATCCTGGTGCCGCGCACCAAGGACCAGGCCGGCCCGCTGATGGATCGGCTCCGCCGGTACGGCGCGATGCCGGAGGAGGTGCCCACGATCTCGGTGGAGCCGCCGCGCAACCCGCAGCAGATGGACAAGGCCATCCGTGGTCTGGTCGAGGGTCGCTACGAGTGGGTCGCCTTCACCTCGGTGAACGCGGTCAAGGCGGTCCGGGAGAAGTTCGACGAGTACGGCCTGGACGCGCGGGCCTTCTCCGGGCTGAAGATCGCGGCGGTCGGCGACAAGACCGCCGAGGCGATCGGTGCCTGGGGCATCCGTCCGGACCTGACCCCGACCGGTGAGCAGTCCGCCGCCGGGCTGGTCGAGGACTGGCCGCCGTTCGACGAGGTGCTGGACCCGATCAACCGGGTC
>NZ_DASRXP010000397.1:0-2161 GCF_035687465.1 Kribbella sp. | reverse complement strand
CACTGCCGACTCAACGACCGGCACATCCAGTCGCGACTCAGCAGCCACGTCCAAGACGCCGGCAGGCTGAACCTGCCGGGTCGTACAGTCCGATGATCACCGGTGCCGAGGTGTGTTCCTGCGCCGCAACCGAAACGGCCGGAGCCGAATCGAGATGCCTGCGGACGGAATCGCGGTGATGGGTGCCGAAAGATGCTTCAGCCTTTGGGCGTAGGTGAGCCTGGCCCGTGAGGTCTAGGTCGTTTCGAAGGCGGCCATCATGGCCATGTCCTCGTGCTCGAGATTGTGGCAGTGGATGAGGTACTTGCCCTTGTGCTCCCTGAACCGGACCAGCACCTCGACCACCTCGGCCGGCCGGATGTCGACAGTGTCCTTCCAGCCGGCGTCGTACGGGCCGGGTTTCGTCCCGCCACGGCTGATCACCTGGAACGGTGAGAGATGCACGTGCACTGGATGGTGCACGTCGGTGACGAAAGACCAGACCTCGTAGCCGTCCAGCTTCGGCCGGGCCTCCATCCGGCTCGGGTCGAACTGCTTGCCGTTGACCAGCCAACCCTTGTGATTGTCGATGTTGCCGCGCTGGAAGATCCACTTCCGCCGTACAGCGCCCTTCGGCACCCGCAAGGGCTGGTACGACGAGAGCCGAGCGGGCACGGCGCTATCGTCGGAGGCCTTGCGGGCGACCTTGAACCGCATCACCCGGGCGGTCGAATCCTGCCCGATACGGTTCACCAAGGTCACCTCGGTGCCAACGGGGTAGGACGAGAAGTCGACGACCAGGTCGAACCGTTCGGCCGGGGCCAGCACCACCGTGTCGTGCTCGATCGGCTTGTCCAGCAGGCCGCCGTCGCTGCCGATCTGGACCAGCTTCGCCGGGCCGGGGTCGAGTTCCAGTTCGTAGCGCCGGGCGTTGGACGCGTTCAACACCCGGAACCGGTAGCGGGCGGCGTCCACCTCCAGCATCGGCCAGGGAGCGCCGTTCACCAGCACGACGTCGCCGAGGACGCCTTCCATATAGTCGTTCTCGACACCCGGGGTGTTTCGCAACGATGGGTCGAGGGCGGGGTAGCGGAACGAGCCGTCGGCGGCGAATGCCCGGTCGGCGATCACCAGCGGGACCTCGCGGTCGCCGTGCGGCAATGGCAGCGTGTCCTCCTCGGCGTCGCGGATCAGGTGCAGCCCGAACAGCCCGCGGTATACCTGTGGCGCAGTGAAGTCCATCCGGTGGTCGTGGTACCACAGCGTCGCCGCGCGCTGGGAGTTCGGATAGGTGTGCTCACGGCGGACCTGGCTGACGTTGCTGGCGCCGTGGCTTCCGTGCCCCTGGTCCTGCTGGTAGCCCTGCGGCAGCACCAGGTCGAGTGGCCAACCGTCGCTCGCGGCTGGGGTGTGGCCACCGTGCAGGTGCACCGACGTCGGCACCGCCAGCCGGTTGACGTGCTCGACGACGACGCCACGCCCGCTGCGGACGTCGAACGTCGGGCCGGGGAACAGGCCGTCGTACCCGAGGACCTTGGTCCGCAGCCCGGGCAGGATCTCGGTCTCCGCCTCGCGCTGGACGACCTGGTAGTAGTCGACGCCGCCGGCCGTGCGGACCGGCTTCTTCACCGGTGGCACCGGCAACGGCACTGTGAAGGGCTCAGGCAGCCGCGCCTCGCTGCGCAGCACCTCGCCGGTCTGGCCGGGCAGCAGGTCGATACCGCAACCGGGCGCCGTGAGAGCGACACCGGCGCCGAGAGCACCGCCGAGAAAGGTACGCCGGGTGGTGCTCATCCGACCGGCTCCGCCTGCTTCGCCGGACGGGCCACGCGGGCGGCGGCGGTGAACGACCAACCGGTGAACATCAGCACCGTGGTCACGATCGCGGACCCGAGCACTATGTGCATCGTCATGCTCCGGGTCTGGCCGAGCACCATCTGGAGGAACTCCGCTACGAACAGGCCGAGGGTCACGACCACCGGGTAGACCTGGCCGCCACCGAATCGCCAGTACAGCAGGGCGATCACGATCTGAACCATGCTGATCATCCACAGCGTGGACCCGATCGGGCTGTGCACGTTCATCGCGTCCACGTCGCCGGACAGGTAGAAGCCCGCCATCAGCGGCTGGGCCATGACTGCGATCGCATGCACCACGAGGATCGCCCGCAGCAACCAGAGAG
>NZ_DASRXP010000396.1:0-2809 GCF_035687465.1 Kribbella sp. | reverse complement strand
CCAGAGTGGTCTTGCGGATCCCGTTCAGCCAGACCTTCGTGATTCCCGGGGCCAGCGACTTCCCAGAATCTGCCCGCAGTGACTTCCAGAAGGCCACCGAGTCCTTCTTCGACTCCTGCACCGAGAACCCGGCGATACTCGGCAACTCGCGTCGCCCACTCGTCCCGGCGAGAGACGATCCTGCCGAGCGATTCGCCTTGTCCCGCTGCACGATCAACGGCAGCTCGGCGCGCCGCGCATCGTCGTACCCGAACTCGAACAACGTGGTGACATCGAACAGCCGCGGATCCAGCGTGCCCGCATCCAACAATGGGACAGCGTCGAGCGGAATCATCCGAACCCGGCCACCGTCCGTCGTGGTTCGAAACGCCGTCCGCTCGCGTCCCTCCCCGGCGATGATCCGAGGCTGCGCGCCCGAAGTCAGCTCGACCCGGTCGCCGGTGATCAAGGTGACGCTCCCACCAGCGCCGGCGGAAGGGACGGCGGTCTGCTCAACAACGAGCGGCCGCGCGGAAGAAGCAGAAGAAGCGGATGAACTGGACATCGTGAAGGGACTCGAGACCACCAGCAGGCTCGTGAGCAGGGCGGCGGCGGACAGGGATCTTCGCATCAGTGGGCAGACTCCTCAGCGCGATCGTCCGCCGGTCTTCACCCGACGGACAGACGATGCTGGTTCTTGCCCGAAGTCCGCAAAACCCTTCTCAGAGGATCAGGCGACGTGCATGCGTTGGTGCTGGCCCCAGCGGGCGTGTTCGGCGAAGGCTTCGTCGTAGGCGTGGACCGCCATCTCGCACACGTCCGCGGCCATCTGCGCCCGCGGTGAGTCAGTGCTCCACGCGAGCATCAGCCGCCGGTGGATCGGATCGCCGGCCAGCGGCCGCGTGGTCACGTCGCTGGACAGCATCCGGTACGACGTAGGCGAGATCAGGGCGACCCCCTGACCACTGGTGACGAATCCCATCACCACCGAGGTATCGACCGAGTGGTGTTCCACCCGCGGCGTGAAACCGGCCGATTCGCAGGCGGACCGGAAGAGCACATGGAAACCGCTGTCGTCCGGTGGTTCCCCGATCCACTCCTCGTCGGCCAGCACCCCGAGGTCGATCTCGCCACGATGCCGGCTCGCCACGGCCAACGGATGATCCGCCGCCATCACCACGTACGCCGACTCGGACTCGACCACCGTATGCGCGTCGACACCCGACGGCAGCCGCAACTCAAACCCAGGAAACTCCCGCAGCAACGCGAAATCGAGCCGCCCACTCTCCAGCTGCTGGAGCAGCACACTGGTGGCCCACTCGACCTCGATCGACACCTGCTCGATCTCCCCGTGGGCGCGCAACCTGCTGGCGATCCCGGACATCGGGGCCGTCGGGAACCCGCCCAGCCGTACTGCGCTCGACTCCACCGCCGTCATCGCCGAAACGGTCGCCGACAGGTGATCCACGTCGACGAGGATCGCGCGAGCCCGGTCCACGGCGTACCGGCCAAGGGCTGTCGGGGTGACACCGGTGCGGGAGCGCTCGAACAGCTCACCGCCGAACGCCGCCTCGATCCGTTTCAGCTGCGCGGTCAGGCTCGGCTGGCTGACCTTGAGCCAGCGGGCGGCCCGCCCCACGGACCCCGCTTCTGCCACCAGGACCACCACCCGCAGGTGGCGCAGCTCAACGTTCATGCGTTGTGACCGTAGTCCAGGTGCGCGCGACGCACACAGTTGTTGCGTGTTGCGATTTCGTCACAGCCGGGAGAATGTGTGTAACGTTCCCCCGGCTGTGACGATAAGTTATCCTGCCTTGATCGCCAGCGCCTCGCGATAGCCCAGCCGCCGGCCCGTCTGCAGCAGCGTCCGCTCGTACAGCCGGGCCCCGAGCCGGACGATCAGTACGGTCGCGGCGAGCAGGATCAGGATCGCCACCAGCGGCTGCCAGAGCGGCACGTCCTCGGTCAGCATCCGGCCCGGCATCGCCATCGACGAGGCGATCGGGATGAAGGACGCCACCGACTTGGCCGACGCACCCGCGAAGACCGAGAAGAAGAACGGGATCATCAGGATCATCTGGCCGGGCAGCGTGGTCGAGCCCAGATCCTCCTGCCGGGTGGCCAGCGAACCGGCCACCGCCCACAGCCCGGCCAGCGCCACGAATCCGAGCACGAAGAACACCACGAACCAGCCGGCCACCGGCGCGATCACCTTCAGGATGTCGGCCTGGTCGGTCAGGATCAGACCGATCAGCGACGCGGCCGCGATCACCACGATCTGTGACAACGCCAGCACTGTGTTCCCGATCACCTTGCCCCACAGCAGCGCCCGGATCGGGACCGCCGCGGCCAGGATCTCGACCACCCGGCTCTCCTTCTCCTGCACCACGCTCTGCGCGATCATCATGCCGAAGCCGAGCGCGGTCATGTAGAACACCAGCGCGAGACCGATGTTCACGAAGTCCGCGACCACCTCAGGCAGCGGGCCCGGATTCAGCAGTCGCTCCTGCAGTTGGGTGTTCGCCCGCAACTGGTCCGGAGTCAGCCCGGCCCGCGCTGCGTTCTGTTCCATCCCCAGGTTGACCACGGCTTCCCGCAGGTTGCTCTGGATGCCGCTGTCCACCCGGTCGTCGCCCAGTACGACGTATCCGCTGTCGCCCGGCAGCAACGCGGCCTTCGCGTCGCCATCGGAGACGAGCCGCTCGGCCTCGGCAGCGTCGGCCACCCGGGTGGCCTCGTAGCTGTCGCCACCGCTGATCGCATCCGCCTGCTGCACAACCTGTACGCCGGCATCGTTCAGTACTGCGATCTTGTCCGGCCCACCGCTTCC
>NZ_DASRXP010000395.1:0-6372 GCF_035687465.1 Kribbella sp. | reverse complement strand
TGCGGTTGCCGTCCGGGCCTGAGCAGTCGCTGCGGTTGAGTGAGGCGCTCGGTGGGAGTCGCGAGGTCGGGCTGGTGCAGTGGCCTAGCAGCCTGCATCCGGCCTTGAAGACGCGCGGGTTCATCGACGAGGTGCAGGCCGTGATCGGCAAGGCGCGGCAGCTCGGGCTCGACCCCGAGGATCTGTCCGCGATCGGTCAGTCCGCCAGCCGGTCCGAGTGGGTCGCGGTCGGCGACTTCTTCGAGGAGTACCTGCAGATCCTCGACCACGAGCAGGTGCTGGACTATTCCGAGCTGATCCACCGAGCGGTGATCCTCGCCCAGCAACCCGAGGTCCAGGCCAAGCTCCGCGAGGAGTTCAAGGTCGTCTTCGTCGACGAGTACCAGGACACCGATCCCGGCCAGACCAAGCTGTTGCAGGCGATCGCCGGCGACGGCCGCGACCTCGTCGTGGTAGGCGATCCGGACCAGTCGATCTACACCTTCCGCGGTGCGGACGTGCGCGGCCTGCTGCGTTTCACCGACGAGTTCCGTACTGCGTCCGGCGCCCAGGCAGACCAGATCGCCCTCGCCACGACCAGAAGATTCGGTACTACGCTGCAACGCGTCTCCCGCAACGTGGTGAATCGCCTGGGCGTGCCCGGCACCCTCGACCGCGACACCTTCGAGCGGTTCCGCAATCCCGACGCGAGCGCCTCCGTCTACGGCCCGGGCAAGGTCGAGGCGAACCTCTACTCGACGAGCGGCGCCGAGCTCGAACACATCGCGGACCTGCTCCGCCGGGCCCATGTGCAAGACGGAGTCGGCTGGCACGAGATGGCCGTGCTCGTCAGGTCCGGCAGTCGCTCGATCCCACCGTTGCGCCGGGCTCTCGCGGCCGCGGGGATCCCGGTGGACGTGGCCGGTGACGAGCTCCCGCTGTCCCGCGAGCCCGCAGTACGGCCGATGTTGCTGGCATTGCGGGCAGTTGCGGATCCACAGACGCTGACAGTTGACGTAGTGCGGGCATTGGCGTTGTCGCCGTTGGGTGCGATGGATGCGGGGCAGTTGCGCCGACTTGCTCGGGTACTGCGGAAGCGGGATCGCGAGGCCGCGGGTGGTCAGCGGTTGCCGCGATCCTCGGATGAGTTGCTGCGCGAGGCGCTGGTCGATCCGCTCACGCTCGACGAGCAGGCGTCCCCGGCCGAGGCGCGGTTTGCCGCTCTCGGCGAGAGGTTGCTCAAGGCAAGGAATATCGTAACGGCGGGAGCCGCGCCGGACGAGGTGATGTGGTCCCTGTGGTCCGAATCGCCTTGGCTGAGGCGACTCCGAGGTCAGGCGAACAGCGGCGGCGAGGTCGCGCGGTCGGCGAACCGGGATCTGGATTCTCTTTGTGCTTTGTTCGACGCGGCCGGTCGGGCGGAGGAGCAGGTCGGGTTCAAGGGGGTCTCGGCGTTCCTGAGCGAGCTGGAGTCGTTGGACATCGCCGCGGACAACCGGTTCGACGGGACGTATCGCGAGGCCGGGGTGCAGTTGATGACCGCGCACCGGTCGAAGGGTTTGCAGTGGCGGCTCGTCGTGGTGGCGAGTGTGCAGGAAGGGCAGTGGCCGAACCTGCGGCGGCGGGGTTCACTGCTGGAGCCGGACAGGCTTGGGCCCGACGGTCTAGTCGAGCCGCTCTCCGCTGGGGCGTTGCTCGCGGAGGAGCGGCGGCTGTTCTACGTGGCGATCACGCGGGCGCGGGAGCGATTGATCGTGACCGCCGTACAGGCGCCGGAGGCGGATGGGGATCAGCCGTCACGTCTGCTGGCAGAGTTGGACATTCCTTTGAAGCTGGTCGCGGGGCGTCCTCGGCGGCCGCTGTCCCTGCCGGGCCTGGTCGCGGATCTTCGTTGTGTGCTTGCCGATCCGGGGTCGTCACCTGCCTTGCGCAGGGTCGCTGCCGACCGGTTGGCGCATTTGGCGGATGCCGTCGACGAGCGGGAGTATCCGCTCGTCCCGACGGCCGATCCAGAGCGCTGGTGGGGCGTGCGGGAACGGACTCGGTCCGAGCGACCGATCGCCAACCCGGACCTGCCCGTGCCGTTGTCGGGGAGTGCACTCAGCACGATCGTGGACTGTCCGCTGCGGTGGTTCCTGCAGCGTCGCGCAGGCGGCGAAGTGCCCAGTACTTCGGCCATCGGATTCGGCATGGTGCTCCACACGTTGGCGGATGCGGTCGCCACGGGGACGCTGCCACCTGATGTGGATGAGCTGAACGGGTGGCTCGACAAGGTCTGGACGGAGTTGGAGTTCGAGTCCAGCTGGATCTCCGATCGCGAGCGGGTCGAGGCCGAGGAGGCGTTGCGCCGGTTCGTCGCGTGGCACAAGGGCCGGCCGGATCGCACGCTGCTCGGCACCGAGGTGGACTTCGACGTACTGCTGCCGGATACCGACAAGCCGGCGGTCCAGGTGAGAGGGCGGATGGACCGCCTCGAACAGGACAGCGACGGCGCGGTCCGGGTGGTCGACCTGAAGACCGGCAGATCGATGCCGACGAAGCCCGCGCTCGAGCGGCACGTCCAGTTGGCGATCTACCAGCGCGCGATCACCTCTCGTCAGATGGAGGAGCTCGGCGAAGAGCCTCGCAGCGGTGGCGCTGAGCTGGTTCAGCTGCGGCATGACGACAGCGGGTTTCCGAAGGTGCAGCCGCAGGCGCCGCTCGCACCGGATGACGATGGCCGCACCTGGCTGGACGACGCAGTGGAGGACGCTGCAGCGATGGTTCGCTCGGAAGAGTTCGTTGCCAAGCGCAACGACGGCTGCGCCCGGTGCGACGTTCGCGGCCTCTGCCCGATCCAGCCCGAAGGTCGGGAGATCGTCTGATGCGCGCGCAGCTGACTTCGACGGCCGAGCTCTGCGATCTGCTGGGGATTCCGTTTAGTGATCAGCAACTGGAAGCGATCACCGCGCCGCTGGCGCCTGGGGTGATTGTGGCGGGCGCCGGGTCGGGGAAGACGACGGCAATGGCGGCCCGGGTCGTTTGGCTGATCTGCACGGGGCAGGTGAAGCCGGAGGAGGTGCTCGGCCTCACCTTCACCAAGAAGGCGGCCAACGAGCTCGACGTGCGGATCCGCGAGGATCTGACGAAGGCGGGCGTCCTCGTTTCGACCCTGCCTCCCGAGCAGCATCCGATCCTGGCCGCCCACCTGCGGAGCAACATCCCCAACTGGGAGCCCGAGGAACCAGGGGAGCCCGTCGTCTCGACGTACCACGCATTTGCCGGCACGTTGATCGGCGAGCACGGGTTGCGGCTCGGCCTCGAGCCGGACGTGCGGGTGCTAGCGGACGCGACCAGGTTCCAGCTCGCGGGACGTGTCGTACGGCGGTCGTCCGGGCCGATCCGGTTCGCGTCGCATCACGTGCCGACGTTGGTGAACAGCCTGCTCGCGCTCGACGGGGAGTTGGCGGACCACCTGCTGCGGGCGGACGACGTACGGGCTCATGATGAGGCAGTACGAGCCGAGGTCGCGGCGGCGCGGAAGCAGACCGTCGAGGTGAAGAAGTTGGCGGAGACCGCGCTGAAGCGGGGCGAGATCCTGCAGCTGGTGGAGGAGTACCAGGCGTACAAGGTTGAGCGGGGCGTCGTCGACTTCGCGGATCAGATGGCGCTCGGGGCGCGGCTCGCGGAGGAGTGTCCCGAGGTTCCCGTGATCGAGCGGTCGCGGTACAAAGTCGTGTTGCTGGACGAGTATCAGGACACGTCGGTCTCGCAGCGTCGGATGCTGACGGCGTTGTTCGGCGAGCACGGGCATCCGGTCACAGCCGTGGGCGACCCATGCCAGGCGATCTACGGGTGGCGCGGCGCCTCCGTCGCGAACCTCGACGAGTTCCCCGAGCACTTCCGCAACGCAGACGGTACGCCGGCCACGCGGTACGTGCTGAGTGTGAATCGTCGCTGCGGGAGCAAGATCCTGGCGGCGGCGAACCAGCACGCGGCCGAGCTCTACAAGCAGCATCCCGGGGTGATCCCGCTGGAAGCGCCCGAGGGGGCTCCGGAGGGTGCGATCACCGTCGGACTGTTCGAGACCCGGTCGCAGGAGATCGAATGGGTCGCGGACTCGATCGTGGCCGCGCACCGTACGCCGAATCGCCGGTGGAAGGACATCGGCATCCTGATGCGGACCAATGTGGATCTCAGCGCGGTGCACGAGGCGCTGATCTCGCGGAAGGTCCCGGTCGAGGTGGTCGGCCTGGGTGGTCTGCTCGCACTGCCTGAGGTCGTCGATGTGGTTGCGACCCTGCAAGCCGTGAACGACCTGACCGCGAACGCGGCGATGCTGCGGATCCTCACCGGTCCGCGCTACCGGATCGGGCATCGGGATCTGGCGCTGCTGGCTAACCGGTCTCGTGCATTGGCGGATGGTGGCGAGAGGCCCGCCGCCGATGATCTCGTGGCTGCGTTGGATGCGGCGGTCGCGGGGATGGACTCGACCGAGGTGATCTCGCTCGCCGAGGCTGTGGATGATCCTGGTCCGTCAGGCTGGGGTTACTCCGCCGAGGCGCTGGTGCGGTTCAAGGAGTTGTCCGACGAGCTCCGGGAGTTGCGGGCGCATGCGGGAGAGCCGCTGCTGGATCTGGTGCGCCGGGTGATCAGCACGATCGGGCTGGATGTGGAACTGACCGCGACGCCGGATCACGTCGACTCGGGGCGGCGGGACCACCTAGCCGCGTTCTTGGATGCCGTGGGCAACTTTGTGTCGACGGAGTCGAGTGGATCGCTGGACGGCCTGCTCGCGTATCTGGCCGCGGAGGAAGAGTATGCGGCCGGCCTCGACCTCGCAGTACCGAGTGAAGCTGATTCGGTGAAGCTGCTCACCACGCACCGGTCGAAGGGTCTGGAGTGGCCGGTCGTGTTCGTGCCGACGCTGGTGAACAAGGTGTTCCCGTCGGATCGTGGCCGGGACAAGTGGACCACCAACGCGAAGGTGCTGCCGTGGCCGTTGCGTGGTGATGCCGACACGCTGCCGGACTTCCACGACCTGTCGAACGCGGGGTTGAAGGCCTTCGCGGACGAGTGCAAGGACGTGAACGCGCTGGAGGAACGACGGCTCGGGTACGTCGCGTTCACCCGGGCGAAGGAGATCCTGGTCGCCACCGGGCACTGGTGGGGGCCGACGCAGAAACGCCCGCGCGGGCCCTCGGCGTACCTGGAGATGCTGAAGAAGCACGCGGGGGAGCGGGTGGTCGACTGGGCGCCCCAGCCCGACCTGAACGAGGAGAATCCGGAGCTCGCGGAGCAGACCCAGGCCGCGTGGCCGGCGCCGTACGACGCGGCGTCGTACCAGCGGCGGGTGGATTCCGTGGCGCTGGTCCAGCAGGCGCGGGCGGAGGGTCCTTCGCTGGACGCCGAGGAATCGCTGCTGCTCGACGAGCAGGCGACGGTGGCGCGCTGGGACTCGGAGCTCGAGCGGTTGTTGTCAGAGGCAAGGGAAAGCCGGAGCCGGAAGGCGTACGACGTCGAGCTGCCGTCGGCGTTGTCCGCGACCCAGGTGATGAAGCTGGCGAAGGATCCGGACGGCCTGGCAACGGACCTGGCCCGGCCGATGCCCCGCAAACCCAACCGGGCGGCGCGATTCGGCACCCGGTTCCACGCCTGGGTCGAGAGTTACTTCGGGCAGCAGTTGCTGCTGGATCCGGACGACCTACCAGGCGCGGCGGATGAGGGCATCGTCGACGACACGGACCTGACCGAGCTGATGGACGCGTTCCGGGTGGGCCCGTACGGCGAGAAGCTGCCGTACGAGATCGAGGCCCCTTTCGCCCTGTCCATCGGTGGACGAGTGGTCCGCGGCCGGATCGACGCGGTCTACCAGGTGATCCGCCCGGATGGTTCGCGCGGTTACGACGTCATCGACTGGAAAACCAGCCGCAGCGAAACCGCCGACCCCCTCCAACTAGCCATCTACCGAGTCGCCTGGGCCGAACTCCTCGGACTCCCCGTAGACCAGGTAGGCGCCGCCTTCTACTACGTCCGCACCGGCGACGTCATTCGCCCCGAGGAGCTCCCAGATCGCCCAGCCCTGATCGCCTTGCTCAACGGCTGAACTCGTTCACTCGGCGGCAGTCGGACAGATCAACGTCGCACGAGCGATCGTGTGGCTGCCGATCGTGAAGCCGAGCAGCGCGCCACTCGCTGTCGGACCGACACCGGACTTGGCGATGTCCAAGGCGGTGATGGTGATGTAGTAGTTGTGGATGCCGGAGCCGGCCGGCGGCGCGCCGCCGATGTAGCGGGACGCACCGGCGTCACCACTGAGCTGCAGCGCCCCGGCGGGCAGGGATTTGCTGTTCGGGACGCCCGCGTTCTCAGGCAGCGACGTGGTGGTTGCGGGGACGTCAGCCACGACCCAGT
>NZ_DASRXP010000394.1:0-2692 GCF_035687465.1 Kribbella sp. | reverse complement strand
CTGTCCTTGCCGGTGTCCAGCAATGCCGCCGCGCCGAACCTGAGGGCCAGCGTCATCAGGTAGAAGGCGCCGATCAGGCCGATCGCCCACTGCACGGACCGCCTCGCCGAGCGCGAGTCCGGCACAGTGTAGAAGCGGATCAGGATGTGCGGCAGTCCCGCAGTGCCGAGGACCAGCGCGAGGCCCAGCGACAGGAAGTCGATCTGACCGGTCAGGTCCTTGCCGTAGAGCAGACCTGGCTGGAGGAAGGCCTCGCCCTTGCCCGAGTTGGCCGCGGCCGCGCCGAGCAGTTTCGACGGGTTGAAGTCGAACTTCAGCAGCACCAGGAAGGTGATCAGCAGGGTGCCGGTCATCAGCAGGACGGCCTTGACGATCTGCACCCAGGTGGTGCCCCTCATCCCGCCGATCGTCACGTAGATGATCATCAGCGCGCCGACCAGAACGATCACGCCGGCCTTCAGGCCCTCGCTCTTGACCCCGAGCAGCAGGCCGACGAGCGAACCCGCGCCGACCATCTGGGCGA
The DNA here is from genome assembly GCF_035687465.1 of Kribbella sp. Taxonomy (NCBI): domain Bacteria; kingdom Bacillati; phylum Actinomycetota; class Actinomycetes; order Propionibacteriales; family Kribbellaceae; genus Kribbella; species Kribbella sp. The sequence goes on along the minus strand of NZ_DASRXP010000394.1, from coordinate 2,169 downwards.
GCAGGTAGAAGATCGACACCACGATCGTGGAGGTGGCGGCCGCGGTCCGGACCGGCCGCTGCTTCATCCGGAAGGCGAGCTGGTCGGCCATCGTGAAGCGGCCCGAGTTGCGCAGCAGTTCCGCGACCAGGAGCAGCGCGACCAGCCAGGCCACCAGGAAGCCGATCGAGTATAGGAAGCCGTCGTACCCGTAGAGAGCGATCTGGCCGGAGATCCCCAGGAAGGACGCTGCCGACATGTAGTCGCCCGCGACCGCGAGGCCGTTCTGGGCCCCGCTGAAGTTCCGCCCGCCCGCGTAGTAATCCGCCGCGGTCTTGTTCTGCCGGGACGCCCACCAGGTGATGTACAGCGTCACGGCAACCACCGCCGTGAACAGCGAGATGGTCAGAGCCTGGTTGCCCGGCTCGGCGTCGGCGAGCGGAATGAGAAGAGTCTTCACCGGCGGCGCTCCCTCTTGTACTTGGCGTTCAGCCCGCTCGCCAGCGGGTCCAGCTTGCGGTTCGCGAACCGGCCGTAGATCGCCGCGATCGCGAAGGTGGAGACGAACTGCAGCAGGCCGAACACCAGCGCCACGTTGATGTGCCCGATCAGCTTGTGACTCATGAAGTCACGAGCCCAGTTGTTGCAGGCGACGTAGGCCAGGTACCAGGTCATGAACGCGATGGTCCACGGCACCACGAAGTTCTTGTACCGCCGTTTCAGCTCCTGGAAATCGCTCGCGTCGTGCACGGCCTGGTAGGCACGGGCCTCGCGCTCGTGCACTGCTTCCTCGTCCATCTGCACCCCTCCGCTAGCAAAGCGATCAGGTGCACGTTAGCGGCTGGCCGCGTCAATGTGTCCGATCACGACCACAACATTTCGGTCGCAAAACCCTGGCAACGCCCTGTTAGCCCTCGTCAGAGCGGTGGGGCGACCGGCGCGTCGAGGGTGCGGCGGTAGTTGGCGAGGTCGCTGGGACGGGTCCGGTAGCAGTTCGTGAAGTACGGCATCCGCAGTGGTTCCGGCGGCCGCGCAGTACCGTCGTAGATCGCGTCGATCTGCTCCAGCACGGCTTCGCGCCGCGACTCGGTCAGTACTGCGATGCGCGAGTGCGACTGGGCCAGTTGCCTCAGGCCCCCGCGATCCAGGTCGTGCCAGTGCCGGAACCGGGCCGTCTCCACCAGCGAGAACAGATCCGACTGGAGCAGGGTGGGCATCGGGTCGTACTCGTCGCTCCCGATCAGGAAGTCCTCGCCCATGATCGCCCGGTGCAACCTCCGCACCCACGGGACGACGGTGTCGGAGTTGTTCCAGAGCAACCCCAGTACGCCGTGCGGCCGCAGTACCCGAGCTATCTCGGGCAAGGCCCGGGAGTGGTCGAACCAATGGAAGGCCTGACCCACGATCACGGCGTCCACCGAGCCGTGCGCCAGCGGGATCGACTCGGCGGTCCCGACCATCGTGTCGACGCCGGGGATCCGCCGGCACACGGAGAGCATCTCCTCCGACGGATCGACCGCGACCACGTCGTGCCCGAGCGCGGCCGCGACCGCGGTCAGCTTGCCGGTGCCGGCCCCCAGATCGAGGATCTGCAGCCGGCCGGGACCGAGGATCCAGCGCAGCGCGTCGGCAGGGAACGTCGGCCGGCCCGCGTCGTACGCGGCCGCGACGGCGCCGAAGGAGTGCGCGCGGTCTGGGTCATCGGTGGTCATCACCCCAAATCATGCCGTAGGTGCGGCCTGCCGGAGCGTTACTCGCCGAGCTTCTTCTGTTCGATGTGCTCGTTCAGTGCGTGCAGTTCCGGGTGTTTCTCCATGATCGCGACCAGATCCGCGCAGTCCAGCTGGTCCGCGCCGAAGTCCTCGATCAGCGTGGTGAGCAGGTTGCGGTCGTCCTGCGTGTCCAGCGTCAGCCGGTACTTCGAGCCGTCGACCGGGCCGTCCCAGGGGAGATTGAGCAGCCGCATGTCCCCGGTCCGGTTCTGGTGCAGGTACGAGGTGACGTGTTCGCGATCCGGCTGCAGCGTGGCCTCGGCATCGGCCTGGAGCAGCCGGGCGGCCGAGAAGACCTCGTAGTCCATGCCCCGCGGATAGGTCCGCTCGAGGCAGTTCGACACGTACAGGTTCTCGTCGTCCTCGGCCCGGAACCGGTCGACGCCGACGGCAACGACCTCGGGATCGATCAGCGGGC
>NZ_DASRXP010000393.1:0-3650 GCF_035687465.1 Kribbella sp. | reverse complement strand
GTCACCGGGCGGCGTCGACAGCAGCTCCACGAGTGCGGCCCGCTCATCGGCATCCAGGGTCACCGACTCGGCGACGTACTCCGGGTCGTCCTCCGCATAGATGACCAGCTCGGTCGTCCCGTCACGGCGATCTACCATCCCGACCTGACGGCCGGCGGCAGTGCGGAAGACATAGCGGGTCCCGATACCTGGCAGCGGTGTCTCCTCAACGCGCATGCGAGTCCTTTCCCTTCAGTCGTTGCCCCATCGTTGGGACCTGCGAGCCAGTGCCAGCGCGGCAACGAGCAGGAAGGCTGCCCCGGCGTTGATCGACAGTTCGAGGAGCTGATCGCGTCTCTCCTCGGGCGTCTCGGGAATGGCGAGCCGTACGACGATCGACAGGATGTGGCGGACCAACGCGATGATCCCCACCAGGATGAACGGCTCGAGCTGGAGGCGATGGCCCTCGAGATGAGCCAGCACGGTCAGGAAGATCTCCGTGATGATGAGGATCAGCAGCAGCGCTTCGATGACCGAGATGAACGCCTCCGTCCAGGTACTGCGGTTCCGGGCGATGATGACCACGGTGTGAATCAGTACGCCGATGCCGATGGCCAGCAGCACGAAGGAGACGAGATAGAGCAGGATGTACTCGGCCATGACGAGGATCCGCAGCAGCGGCGTGGCCGGTCGTCTGCCGTAGCTCTCCGCGGATCCGTCAGCGGGCTGGACCGACATCAGAGACGCTTCGCATGCCTGCCCGGCCGCGACCGGTGCGGCGCCTCGAGCATTCCGTGCAGGTGCGCGGCCGCCGCTTCGATGTCGTCGTACTTGTACTGCGCGGCTCGCGACTCGGCGGAGATCACCCCGCACCGATGGACCTTCTCGAAGTCGCCGAACGGGAACTTGTACCTCGCCTTGGTCTCCTCGCCCTCTTCGTCGTCGATCCCCAGATACCACCTCTGGTACTCGGCGAACCCGTGATCCGCGAGGTATTCGTTCTCCCTCGCGGCGGTCGGCCGGTGTTCACTCCAGTCGTCCCGGTCGTCCAGGATCACCCGGTCTTCCTTGATGAGTTCTCGCGCCCGCGCGTAGGCCAGCTTGTTCAGTACGACGGCCATTGGTCTCACTCTCCCCGCTTGCTGTCCGCTGTTGATCGGTCCGGCCAGGTCGGACCGGACCGGTTGTCGGTGGTGTCGGCTGCCGTACGACGGAATGGGTCGCCGGCGCTCGAGATGTCGGCGCGGACCTGCGGCAGTGCGCCGGGATGCCGTTCCTGCAGGAAGGCCAGCAGCTTCTCGCGCACGTCGCAGCGCAGATCCCAGTTACTGGGCGCGTCGGCGGAGCTCACCAGCCCACGCACGACCATCGTCGACGGCGTGGTGTCCACGACCTGGAGCACCCAGTCCCGGCCGTCCCACAGAGGCGATGCCTGGACCAGGCGGTACATCTCGGTCCGGAGCTCCTCGACGGGGGTGGTGAAGTCGACGTGCAGCACGATGCTGCCGAGCACCCTGGCCTCGTGACGCGTCCAGTTCTGGAACACATGGGTGGTGAACCAGGAGATCGGCAGGATGAGCCGGCGATTGTCCCAGGTCCGGACCACGACGTACGTCAGGGTGATCTCGTCGACGCGACCCCACTCGTCGTCGACGACGACCACGTCATCGATCCGGATCGGGTCGGACAGCGCGATCTGCAGTCCGGCCAGCAGGTTGGAGATCGTGGACTGCGCGGCCAGCCCCGCCACGACGCTGAGCACCCCCGCCGAGACGAGGAAGCTCGCGCCGAGATCGCGCGCCGACGGGATCGTCATCACCGCCACGGCGACGGCGACGACCATCAGCATCGCGACAATCACCCGGCGGAACACCATCACCTGGGTGCGCAGCCTGCGCGCCCGCCGGTTGTCGTCGACGTCGATGTCGAGACGGGTGAGGGCCACGTCCTCGACGACCCGGGTCAGCCGGATGATCAGCCAGCTGACGGAGGCGATCAGCGCGAGGACGAGGACCTGGCGCCCGAGCTGGCTGAGCGGGTCGCTCAGCCCGACAGAGGGAAGGGCCGTCAGCAGCGCCGCGATGACGAGCGTGGCCCGGAACGGACCCCTGCACCGCAGCCGGAGCGACGGCCAGACCGGCGCTGCCGACCGGGAGTGCCGGCGGCGAACCACCCTCTCCACCGTGAACGCGATCAGCCACGCCACCGCCGCGGTGGCGATCAGGGCGAGCGCCGACTGGACGAACTGCGATCCTCGTTCCATGCTCCACACCTCGGGTGCAGGTTTCGATTAGGGCTGCGAGGACCGTCACTCCCGCACGGGTTTCTCCGATCCGTCGTCGCCGGGCCCGGGAGCGCGACGAACGTGTGAGGTGAGCCCGCCGGTGAGGCCGCTCTGTACACCAGTCGTGACGGCCCGGACGGACAACGGCGTGGCGACGGCCTCGAGCGCTCGGCGCTCGGCATCGACGCCCCAGCCGAACTCGACGAGTCCGCCGGCCATCATCAGGACCGAGGCGAAGGCGTAGCCGAGGAAGACGCGTTCTCGGTCGCCGCCGTCACCGATCAGGGCAGCGAACAGCCAGGGCGCTACGACTCCGCCGGCCAGCACCGACATCGCGAAGAAGAACGCGATCGCCTGCGCCCGGATCTCGACCGGGAAGATCTCACTCACGGTCAGGTACGCCGATGACGCCGCGGCGGAGGCGAAGAAGAAGATGACGCACCACAGCAGCGTCTGGGTGGTGGCGGTCAGCGCGTCCTCGTTGAACAGCCAACCGGTGGCGAAGAGCAGCACCGCGGAAAGACAGTAGGTACTGCCGACCATCACCCGTCGGCCGATGGTGTCGAAGAACTGGCCCAGGAGCAGCGGGCCGAGCAGGTTGCCAAGCGCGAACGGGAAGATGAAGTACGCAACCGCGTCGGCCTTGATGCCGTAGAAGTCGGCGAGGATCAGGGCATAGGTGAAGAAGATCGCGTTGTAGAGGAAGGCCTGCGTGGCCATCAGGCTGAAGCCGACCAGCGACCGGCGGCGGTAGTCGCGCAGGACCACTCTGACGAGTTCCCGGTAGGACACCGTGCCCCGCGGGGTGAGCTCGATCGCCTGGTCCTCGCCGACAGGCTCGAGTACGGCGCCCTTCGCCGCCGCGTCCCGCTCGATCTCGCCGACTATCCGCTCGGCTTCCTCCGCCCGTCCGTGGGTGAGCAACCAGCGCGGGCTCTCCGGGAGGTGCCGGCGCAGCGGCCAGATCAGGATGCCGATGACGGGCCCGATCAGCAGGGCGAGACGCCAGCCGAGGTCGATCCCGAAGACCCCTTCGTTGAGGAAGAGGAAGTTCGCCGACGCGCCGATCATCGCGCCCAGCCAGTACGTGCCGTTGACCGCGAGGTCCGTCCGGCCGCGGTAGTGCGCCGGGATCAGTTCGTCGATGGCTGAGTTGATCGCGGCGTACTCACCGCCGATGCCGGCTCCGGCGATGACCCTGGTCAGCCCGAAGAAGACGAAGTTCATCGAGAAGGCGGTCAGGGCGTTGCCGACCAGGTACACCCCCAGCGTGAGCAGGAAGAGCTTCCGCCGGCCGACCTTGTCGGTCAGGCGGCCGAACACGAGCGCGCCGCCGACCTCACCCAGCAGGTAGAGGCTGGCCGCGAGTTCTACCTGGGAGGAGGTG
>NZ_DASRXP010000392.1:0-10920 GCF_035687465.1 Kribbella sp. | reverse complement strand
GGGCGGTTGTCGGTCTGCCGGCCCGACCTCGCCCGTGGCAGGGTGGTTGGTATGGATGCGGACGTAGTGCAAGCGGTGAACGGGCTGACCTCGCGCTGGGTTCGGGAGCTCCCGCCTGGGAACACGGTCATGTCCGGACTGGGCCTCTGGCCGCTTCTCGCATTGCTCGCGACCGCGGCCGACGAACCGGGCCGGACCGAGCTGGCAGAGGCAGCCGGCGTCGAACCAGCCGGAGCCGCGTCACAGGCCCTCCAGCTGATGCAAACCGTCGACGCCTCCACCGATCTGCATGCCGCCCTCGGCGTTTGGGTTCACCAGCAACTCAAACTCAGCGAATCGTTCGGCACCCTGATCCCCGCCGACCTGACCGGCACCCTGACAGGCGACCTCGCCGCCGACAAGGCGAAACTCGACGCCTGGGCCGCGGAGCACACCGACGACCTGATTCGCGAGATGCCCCTCGAGGTGACGCCGGACCTCGCCGTAGTTCTCGCGTCCGCCCTCTCCCTCAAAACCACCTGGACCCGCCCTTTCAAGGAACAGATCAAGCGCCAGTACGACGGTCCGTGGGCCGGCGGCTCCTGGCACTGGCTCGAACGGACCGACCACGAGCTGGACAGCGTCCGGATCCACCCGGACGGGCTGACCGTGATCACCGTGCAGGGCGATGCCGATGTGGATGTCCTGCTGGGAATCGGAGCACCCCAGACGGCGCATTCCGAAGTACTGGCCGGGCTTGTCGACGCGTCGTACCGGCCGTCGGATGGGCAGCCGGGGAGTGCGCTGATCGAGCAGGGCGAGCCTGGGCAGGAGATCGCGGCCGGGGTCAAGATCGGTCAGACCACGGCTCGGACCCCGGAGCTGAAGCTGTCACTGCCATCGTTGTCTGTAAAGGTCGAACACGATCTGCTGGCTCAGCGTGAGCTCTTCGGCCTCAGTGCTGTCGCCACCGATCCGGGGGCGAGCGGTCACTTCAGCGGCATCAGCCCGGAACCACTCGCGGTCGGTCAGGCCAAGCAGACCGTCCTCGCGCGCTTCTTCGCAACCGGCTTCGAGGCGGCCGCGGTCACGGCGGTCGGCATGTTGCGCAGTTCGATGCCGACGAAGCAGGCACGCCGCCTGGACGTGGAACTCAACCGCCCCTTCGCCTTCGTCGCCGTCCACCGCGACTCCCGCCTCCCCATCGTCGCCGGCTGGATCGCCCAACCAACCGAGCCCGGTTAGATCAGCGCCGGGCTCGCGGTCGCGCCGCCCAGGCCGTAGGGCTTACGGCAGGGCGAACAGGCGGTTGAGGAGGGCCGAGGCTTCGTCGACCTCGGCGCGGTCTCCTGTCAGCAGCAGATCGAACAGCAGCCCTCGCGACGCTGCCAATCCCAGCCGCGCGTACGCCGGGGCCTGGTCCGGCGCGATCCCGGCCCGGATGCACAGCTCGATCAGCGGCGGAAGCCAGACGTTGATCAGATCCGCCTTGAGTGCCTCCGTATGCGGCAGGTTCTGCATCGCATGCGCGGAGAGTTCGAAGAACAGCGGCCCGTAGATCAACGTCGCCTCGGTCACCCGCCGCCAGAACTGCTCAGCCTGTTCCGCCAGCGGCAGATCGTCCGCGGTGAGCGACGCCAGCAGATCACGCTGCTGCTGCTCGACCACGCGAACCACCTCGGCCAGCAACCCTTCGCGGGAACCGAAGTGGTAGATCAGCATCCGATGACTGGTCCCGATTGCCGAGGCGATACTGCGCAGACTCGCGTCACCGATCCCGTTCTTCGCGTAGTGTTCGACAGCGTCGGTGAGCAGCGTCTCCCGGCTCACGCGTCCTCGCTCACCTTCTTCAGGCTCTCACCCTCAAGCTCGATGTACCGCTGGGTGAGCTTCGCGTAGAGCTTCCCGAAGAGCCAGCCGAGCGGACCCTCCTGGATGACCGTCGACGTCGCGACCGTGCCTTCGGGTGTCGCCGTGACCCGGTGGCCGCCGGTCGTTGTGATCCCGGGCGCGCGGGAGACCCAGGCGAAGTACTGGCCCTCGACCAGTTCGGTCACCTCCCAGATCGCGACCGGGAGCTTGGGCTGCCGGATCCGGGTCCGGGCGCCGAGGTGGATCCGCCCCTCGTCGAGCCGCTCGACCGAATCGATCGTCGGGGTCCACTCGGGCCACTTCGCGACATCGCTGAACACCTCCCAGACGCGGTCGGCGGGAGCTTGGACGGTGACTGCTGCTTCGAAGCGCATGTACCAAATGGTACGCGGACTCCCAGCGCTCAGCAATACACCATCGGAGCGTGCGTGAGCGACGTACGGAGCGTAAGAGTCAGGTCAGAACCGCGTTTGGTGTGTGCTGGCGGTCCGCAGGCACGGGTAGGGTCTGCGCCATGGCTGACCAAAACGTCACGGAGAACGAGCAGGACCCGGGCGCGAGCACGCAGATGTTCCGCGCCTTCGTCAACGAGGGCTCGGTGGAGCCCACCGAGGAGCCGAAGGTCAACGGCCGCACGCTGGCCGTCGTCGGCGGCGTGGTCGTACTGATCGCCGTCATCGCCGCGATCCTCGTCTTCTAGTCCCACCCGGTTCACCGCACTGCCCACCGTCGACGTCAAGGTCGTGCGGTCCTTCGTCGACCCGTCCCGGGACCACCTACGAGGTCATGCGCCACCTCATCACCCCTGACCAGGTCTGACCGCTCACGTCTCTTTCTGGCAATCGTTGACGTGGTTGCCCGGCGGGATGGAGCATGAGGGCTCGGCTAGTGGTTGGAGGGTTCTGGTGGCGGAGGTTGTGCGGGCGGCGTTGGTGCAGGCGGCGTGGACTGGGGATCAGGAGTCCATGACGAAGGCGCATGAGGAGTATGCGCGGCAGGCGGCTGCGGCTGGGGCCAAGGTGATCTGCTTCCAGGAGCTGTTCTACGGGCCGTATTTCTGCCAGTTGCAGGATCCGAAGTTCTACGAGTACGCCGAGTCGGTGCCGGGGCCTACCGTCGAGCGGTTCCAGGCGTTGGCGGCGGAGCTCGGGATGGTGATGGTGCTGCCGGTCTACGAGCAGGAGCAGGCCGGTGTGCTCTACAACACAGCTGCCGTGATCGATGCTGACGGCAAGTACCTCGGCAAGTACCGGAAGAACCACATTCCGCAGGTGAAGGGGTTCTGGGAGAAGTTCTACTTCCGCCCCGGCAACCTCGGGTACCCGGTCTTCGACACCGCGGTCGGCCGGATCGGCGTGTACATCTGCTACGACCGGCACTTTCCCGAGGGCTGGCGAGCACTCGGACTGGCAGGCGCCAAAATCGTGTTCAACCCGTCGGCGACCAGCCGCGGACTCTCGTCGTACCTGTGGCAGCTCGAGCAGCCGGCCTCGGCGGTGGCGAACGAGTACTTCATCGGCGCGATCAACCGGGTCGGCGTGGAGTCGGAGTTCGGCGACAACGACTTCTACGGGACGTCGTACTTCGTCGACCCGGAGGGCAAGTTCGTCGGGGAGGTCGGGCACGGCTACGACCCCGAGCTGATCGTGCGGGATCTCGACCTGAGCCTGCTGGACACCGTGCGCGACCGCTGGCAGTTCTACCGCGACCGCCGCCCCGACGCCTACGGCGACCTCACCAAGCCGTAGTACCGAGGGCTTACGTCCGAAGAAGCGAGGGGCAGGCCCCACGCTTGTTCGGACGCAACGACTAGAGATAGGGAGCGTCGAGGATGTCGTTGCTGGTCAAGGGTGGAACCGTTGTCGGGCCGACCGGTGCGCAACCGGCCGATGTGCTGGTCGAGGGCGAGAAGATCGTCGCGTTGTTCGACCCGGCGTACAGCCAGACCGTGCAGGCCGACGAGGTGATCGATGCTGCCGGCAAGTATGTGATCCCCGGTGGGATCGACGCGCACACGCACATGGAGATGCCGTTCGGCGGAACCTCGGCCAGCGACACCTTCGACACCGGGACCAGGGCGGCGGCGTTCGGCGGCACCACCACGATCATCGACTTCGCGATCCAGAAGACCGGCGAGGTGGTCCAGGACGGGCTGGACGCCTGGCACACCAAGGCCGATGGCAACTGTCACATCGACTATGCCTTCCACATGATCCTCGGCGGGGTCGACGACGAGTCCCTGAAGGCGATGGACTCGCTCGTCACCGAGGGGATCACCAGCTTCAAGCTGTTCATGGCCTACCCCGGGGTGTTCTACTCCGACGACGGCCAGATCCTGCGGGCGATGCAGCGGGCCCGGGACAACGGCGCGATGATCATGATGCACGCCGAGAACGGCATCGCGATCGACGTACTGGTCCAGCAGGCGTTGTCCAGGGGCGAGACGGACCCGATCTACCACGGCATCACCCGGCCGGAGGCGCTCGAGGCGGAGGCGACCAGCCGGGCGATCTCGCTCGCGTCGGTGGCGAAGGACTGCCCGCTCTACATCGTCCACCTGTCGGCCAGCAAGGCGCTCGAGGCGGTTGCCGCGGCGCGTGATGACGGGCGCAACGTGTTCGCGGAGACCTGCCCGCAGTACCTGTACCTGACGCTGGAGGACCAGCTCGGGGCCCCCGGGTTCGAAGGGGCCAAGTGGGTCTGCTCGACCCCGCTGCGCAGCAAGCACGAGTCGCACGCGAAGGACCTGTGGAAGGGGCTTCGCAGCAACGATCTCGCGATGGTGTCGACCGATCACTGCCCGTTCTGCTTCAAGGACCAGAAGGAGCTCGGCCGCGGCGACTTCTCCAAGATCCCGAACGGTATCGGCGGCGTCGAACACCGCGTCGACCTGATCTACCAAGGTGTGGTGGACGGGCAGCTCTCGCTGGAGCGCTGGGTGGAGACGATCGCGACCACGCCGGCCCGGATGTTCGGGCTCTACCCGCAGAAGGGGATCATCGCGCCCGGCTCCGACGCGGACCTGGTCATCTACGACCCGAACGCGACCACCCGGATCAGTGTCGAGACGCACCACATGAACATGGACTACTCGGCGTACGAAGGGGTAGAGATCGCGGGCCGGGTGGGCACGGTGATCTCGCGGGGCAGCGTGATCGTGGCTGACGGCAACTACCATGGCCGCAAGGGTCACGGGCGCTACCTGCGCCGCGGCCTGTCGTCGTACCTGGTCTGAAGGGGAACTCGGGTGGATTTCGGAGTGGTGTTCCAGTGTGATCCGCCCGCGTCGGCGGTGGTCGAGCTCGCGCGCAAGGCGGAGGACGCCGGGTTCGACTACGTCTGGACGTTCGACTCGCACCTGCTCTGGGAAGAGCCGTTCGTGATCTACAGCCAGATCCTGGCGACCACCGAACGCGTCATCGTCGGCCCGATGGTGACGAATCCGGGCACCCGCGACTGGACCGTGATCGCGTCCCAGTTCGCCACCCTGAACGAGATGTACGGCAACCGGACGATCTGCGGGATCGGCCGCGGCGACTCCGCGTTGCGCACCCTCGGCGCGAAGCCGGGCACGATCGGCGAGCTGAAGCAGTGCGTCGAGGTCGTCCGTGAGCTCGCCTCGGGTCGCACAGTCGAGTACCGCGGTCAGCAGTTGAAGTTCGCCTGGGTGGAGAACGGCGCGCTCGAGGTATGGGTCGCGGCGTACGGGCCGAAGGCGCTCGCCGCGACGGGCGAGGTCGGCGACGGGTACATCCTCCAGCTCGCGGATCCCGACATCGCCGCGTGGATGATTGCAGCCGTACGCCGGTCCGCCGAGCAGGCGGGCCGTGATCCGTCGAAGATCAAGTTCTGCGTGGCGGCGCCGGCCTATGTCGGTGATGATCTCGAGCACCAGCGCGACCAGACCCGCTGGTTCGGCGGGATGGTCGGCAACCATGTGGCGGACATCGTCGAGCGGTACGGCAGCGCGGGGGACATCCCCAAGGCGCTCACGGACTACATCGCGGGCCGCAAGGGCTACGACTACGCCGAGCACGGCCGGGCCGGGAACACCCACACCGACTTCGTGCCGGACGAGGTGGTCGACCGCTTCTGCATCCTCGGCCCAGTCGAGAACCACCTGGCGAAGCTGGAGGAGCTGAAGGCGATCGGCGTCGACCAGTTCGCGCTCTACCTGCAACACGACGCCAAGGAAGACACCCTCGCGGCCTACGGCAAGGACATCATCCCCGCGTTCTAGCTCGCCGCAGCCGCACACTCACCACCACGATGTCGACAAGCGCGATCGCCGCAATCACCACGGCAACCACGACCAGACCTATGGGCAGCTCCAGTACTGCGAAAACCACGGCCGTAGCCACAAACAGCACAAAACCGAAAACCGCCAGCACCAACCGCAGTACCAACGCACTCTGAGCCGGCGCGGCCCCAGTATGCCCCGCCCACCACCCCGGCCCACGCCCCTCAGTCACGCCTCACCACCTACTCTCAGGACCCGACCGGCAGCAATGTGCGAGCAAACCCACCGGCCGGGCACCCCCTCCAGTACCCGAGCAGTCGAGTGTGTACGCAGCTCCCCGAACTGCGGATCCTCGTGGCTCCAGATATGACAAATCGGTTATATTCATCGAGATGAGCTGGGAGATCGGGCGTCATCCGGAGGTCCAAGCGTGAGCGATCGTGCGAAGTGGGACGACGTCAGGGGTAAGGCTCGTGCGGTTGATCCCCGGACTGAGGCTGAGCGGGCCGATGGTAAGCAGGCGGCCCGCGCACGACGGGAGGCGTATGTCCGTGGGCATCAGCTCGCGGAGATGCGGAAGGCCGCTGGAGTCACGCAGGCCGGACTCGCGGAGTTGCTCAACGTGTCCCAATCGCGGATCTCGAAGATCGAAAACGGTGAGATCTCCGGCATCGAGGTCATCCGTGCCTACGTCACAGCGTTGGGTGGCCAGGTTGACCTGGTGGCAACCCTGGGCGACCGGACCTGGAAGGTCGCATAACGGCGCTTTGCTGGCGTGGTTGTGGCTCCGCGGATGGTCGGAGCCACAACCAGGCTTTCAGCGGGCGACTGGGCCGGGGCGGTGGTAGAGGTCTGTGCCGGCCCAGGGGATGGTGTCTTGGGTTGGCCTGAGGGGTGGGGCGGGGGTGAAGTTGGTGGCGTTGTCGATGCTGCCGGTGCCGTCGTACGCCGCTCGTAGCGGGTAGGGGAAGACCGGGCGGGATCTGTGCACCTCGTGGGTGTTGGGGTCGACCTCGGTCGCGATGATCCGGTCTGGTGCGTCGCGGTGCTCGACCCAGCCGATCAGGGCGGGGATCGGGTCGATGTCGGTCAGCTTGTAGCCGCCGAGGCCGCAGTGGTACTTCGTCGGGACCATGAACAGCCTGGCCCACTGCTGGGTCGCACGCCGCCCGCCGTTGGCGCGGGTCAACCGGTCGTAGTAGTCGACCGTTCCGACAGCGGGGACGGTCTGGTCGTCCCAGCCGTGCCAGATGATGAGCTTGCCACCCGCCCGGCGGAATGCCGACAGGTCCAGGCTCATCGCATTGCCTTTCACGCCCTCCGGGGTCAGCCGGCGCAACTCCGGCACGGTGAACTCGATATCCGCGATGGACGAGTGCGGCTTGCCGATCGGGTAACCGACGTACTTCAGGTAGTTGTCCGGCAGCGGCGCCAGGAAGGAGCCGAAGACCGGGTCGGGAATGATCGCGCCGTACCAGGCGAGCTCCGAGCCGCGCGACTCCCAGCCGGGGTACAGCCGCACCCCGTGCGAGTCGGTCAGGCCGCGATACAGCTGCCGCACGATGCTCACCTGCGCCGGCGTCAGGCAGGCCGCGCTGTCCGAACCGGCAGGGCACTGCAGCGCCACCGGGTCGTACTTGCACGCGCGAGGGTCGTCGATCTGCCCGTCGGTCAACCCGTCCAGCCGGTCACAAGCAGCCAGTACCGCGCTGTGCAGCGCGGGCAGTTTGTCGGCAGTCAGAACCGGGGTCCCATCAGGGCGAACGTTCATCGTCGCCAGCCAGGCGTGGTACAGACCGATCAGTGGTCCCATCACGTTGACCGGCGAACCGGCCACGATGCCGTCGAAGTCGTGCGGGTACCGCTGGGCCAGCAACAGCCCTTCCCGGCCGCCGGTCGAGCAGCCGCTGAAGTACGACCGGTGCGGAGGCGAGCCGTAGAACGTGCTGATGATCCGTTTGGCCGCGACGGACACGACATGCGGTGCGCGGAAGAAGTAGTCGTTGCGAGCCGCCTGATCATCAGCCGCCCAGGTGCCGTCGGTGATGTTGAAGGGGAAACCGCCCTTGCCCACGTGACCGTCATTGGTCGACGCGACGGCGAGATCGCCTCCTGCTGGGGTTCCACAGCCGCGGATGACCGGGTCCTGGATGACCCCGCAGAGCCCGTCGCAGCCGTACTGCAGGTAGCGCCCGGAGTACGTCGTCAGTGGTAGCCGGAGCTTGAACCCGACCGCCGGTTCCACGAAGCCCTCGACCTCGCAGTACGCCGGGCTCGTGCTCGTCGCGGCGACCGCAGCCGCCTTCGTCACGTGGGTGACCGCGCCCGGGATCGTGTAGACCTGCTGAAGATCCGCGCAATCCCGGACCGGCCGGATGCCAGTCGGCCCAGCCGCGCTGCCCGCAGTACCGGTTGCGTTGCCAGGAGCCGGGATCAACCCGGCCAGCGCGATCGCCACCGTCCCGGCGGCCGCAACCGCCCGTCCCAGCAGCTTTACTTTGTGTCGCATGGTGGACTCCCTCACAGCCTGAGCGGTGGAGACCCTGCTGGTCTCCACTACCCAGGCGTCGGACGGAGGCAGTCCAGATCGACAGGCAGTGCTTGCTAAGCGGGTGGGCCGTAGGGGAAGACGGTGTTCGGGTCGTAGGTCGCTCGTACTGCGTTCAGGCGGGTGAGGGTGTCTGCTGGCCAGGAGGCGTCGTAGGAGCCTGGGATGAAGAAGCCGCCGGCGTAGTTGACGTTGGTCTCGGGCGAGATCCAGGGGGCCAGCGGTGCCAGGACGCCGTCGACGACCTTTGGCAGGACGGTGTCGAAGAGGCTGGGATCGGGTACCCCGATGAAGATCAGGGTGTAGTCGGCGTTCCGTCCTCCGACTGCGCTGCCTTCCGGTACGTCGCGCTTCGTCGCGCCGCCCAGATGCCGTAGCTCGATGGCGACGACCGGCAACTCCTTGTCCGGTCCGACGCCCTCGAGCAGCGCTGCGGCGAAGTCGTTGTCGATCTGGTTCAGCAGCATGCCGCGGTCCCAGCCCGGACCCGGATCCGTCGGGTCGTTGTGGATGGTCGCGATCTGAGCGGCCTGCATCTCGGCGACCGCGTCGATGAGGGCCGGCGCCACTGCCCGGATCGGCTCGAGGAGTCGCTCACCCTCGGCCTGGTCGCCGATGTAGGCGAAGCGCAAGCTGAGCACTGTCTTGCCCCGCAGCGGCTCGGGAATGAACGGGAGCGGCGGCAGCCGGAGGATCACGACCGAGGACGTGGCCTCCTCGGGAAGCGTCTGCGTCCACTCGACCCAGGTGGTGAAAACGGACGCGATGTGCTCGGCGTCGAAGAACAGCGAGCCGCCGTAGAGCGTGCTGAGCTCGACCAGTTCGAAGTCCATCGACGTGACGATGCCGAACCCGCCCTTGCCGCCGCGCAGCGCCCAGAACAGGTCTGGGTTCTCGGTCGCGTTCGCCGACACGACCGAGCCGTCGGCCGTGACGACCCGGAACCCGCGGGCCCAGTCCGAAGAGAATCCGAAGGTTCGAGCGAGGGGCCCGAGACCGCCGCCGACTATGTAGCCGATGGTGCCGACGTTGTCGGACGCACCGCAGATCGGTGCGAGCCCGTGCTCGGCCGCGGCCTCGATGACCTCGCGCCAGCGGGTCCCCGCCGCGATATGGGCGACGCGGTTCTCGACGTCGATGGTGACCCCGGTCAGCCGGGACGTGGTGACGAGGATGCCGCCGGTGACGGGGGTGGCCGAGCCGTGGCCGGTTGCGAGCACGCGTACCGGAGTACCGCTGGCTGCTGCGGCGTTGACGACCGCGACAGCGTCGGCTTCGGAGGTGAGGCCGACGGCGACATCAGGCACGTGCAGGACTGCTGTGTTCTGTGCGGCGACCTCGGTGGCGAAATCGTCGTCGCCGGGCCCGAGAACGGGGCCGGCGACTTGGGTCCGGAGTTGGGCGGTCAACTCGTCCGCGGGAGTCATGGAAACAACCTCTCTGTTGGCAGGGGACTACTCGCTGATGCCGGACCGTTCGACACCTTCGACGATCCAGCGTTGCAGGAAGACGAACATGACGACCAGCGGCAGAATCGCGATGGTGGCGGCGATGAAGAGCTGGGGAAGGTTGATGGTCTGGGCCGTGAGGAAGGTCGACAGCGCGATCTGGACGGTCCAGGAGTTCTGGTCCTGGGCGATCACCAGCGGCCAGAGGAAGGCATTCCACGAGCCGATGAACGTGATCGTACCGATCGCGGCGATGAAGCCTTTGGAGTTCGGTACCACGATCCGCCAGAAGGTGCCCCAATAGGCAGTGCCGTCCAAGGCGGCCGCTTCTTCCAGCTCACGCGGGAAATTCAGGAAGTACTGGCGGAACAGGAAGGTCGCGAACGCCTGGAACAACCCCGGGATGATCAGTCCGCGTAACGTACTCACCCAGCCCAGCGACGAGACCAGGACGAAACTCGGGACGAACGTCACCGCGGCCGGAATCAGCAACGTCGCGACGATGAAGTAGAACACCGCATTCGCATATCTGAAGGGGATCCGCGCCAAGCCGTACCCGGCCAGTCCCGAAATCACCAGTACTCCGGCCGTCTGCACGACCGCGATCACCAACGAGTTCACCAGCGACCGCAACATCGGTACAGCCGGGTCGTTGAAGAGGTCGCTGATGTTGCCCCACTGCAATGACGACGGGAAGAGCTTCCACGACGGCGAGGTGATGTCCGACTCGGTCGACAGCCCGTTGCGGACGAGCAGGTAGAACGGCAGCAGGAAGAAGACCGCGCCGACCCCGAGCACGACGTACCGGATCGCTGAGCCGGCTTTGTCGGTCC
>NZ_DASRXP010000391.1:0-2820 GCF_035687465.1 Kribbella sp. | reverse complement strand
GATATAGGCACCGATTCGGGAAGCACCAAGCCGGCGAAGGTCATCGACGCGCTGGACTCCCGCATCCGTCAATTCCCAAGCAGGCACGATCAAGCTGTGGATGCCCTCGGCAACCGAATCCACTGCGGCAGCAGGACCCGTGGCCCACGGATCGGTTGCCGTGTGCATCGAGATCTCCCGTACTCCGGCCGCCCGCGCCTCGGCGACCACCGCTTCCCGCAGCGCCTGTGCTGCCCGGCGGCGAACCTCGAGAACCACCTTCGCCTCGGGCCCGAGCGCCTCGTCGATCGACGCAGAGCCAAGGCCCAATCGAGCCCGCTCAGCGAGTTGTGGAACATCGAGACCGGCGGCGGCGTACGACGCAGTACAGGCGGTGCAGAAGCAGATCGAGAGGAGAGCCTGGTCGACAGCGGACCAGTCGGCACCCGCCGTCTTCTCGTGCGTCGACTGGTGGCCGAGGCCGAGAGGTCCGCAGGCTTCGAGCACCATCGACTCGACGCCGGTCTGCCTGGCGATCTCGCCGACGAGGATGTGCGCGTAGGCGAGGACATCGTCCGACGACGGGCACAACGCATAGTCATAGATGTCACCGAAGGCGTTGCGCACGCAGACCGAGGGATCGAGTCTGCCGAGCGCCGAACTGTGCGTCAGCACAACCCACGCCTTCACTGGCAGCGAGAGCTGAGCGGCCGCGCGGTTGAACGAGTCCTCCCCCGCCCAGGCCGCGGCGCTCGACGGCATCAACGCCCCCCACGCCGCCGGCCGCACCGGCACGTACACCGCACTCGTTGCCTCGACCACCCGATGATCGGGATGCCTCGGGGTGGCGGCCCGGACGGAGTGATACGCGGCCGCCATCACGATCGACGTCGCGCCCAGGGACGCCAGCAAGTCCGGCGCCGCCGGGTCCCCGTTCACATCCCACGGATACGCATAGACGGACGTCATCAGAACCTCGGCAAGGTCGGGTCGTACTCCGGCTCGACCAGTCGCATGTACGCCGTATCGGCGCGGGTGGTCCGTCCCGAGTCGACGTACCGCCGGTGCAGTTCCGCCAGTTTCGCCTGGTCCAGCTCGACCCCGAGCCCGGGCCCGGCGGGCACCCGCAGTGCGCCGCCGACGAACTCCAGCGGCGTCGACACCACGTCGTCCGCACGGTTCCAGGGGTAGTGGGTGTCGCAGGCATAGGCCAGGTTGGGGGTCGCCGCGGCCACGTGCGTCATCGCGGCGAGCGAGATGCCG
Source organism: Kribbella sp. (assembly GCF_035687465.1). NCBI lineage: Bacteria > Bacillati > Actinomycetota > Actinomycetes > Propionibacteriales > Kribbellaceae > Kribbella > Kribbella sp. The sequence continues at coordinate 1,578 of NZ_DASRXP010000391.1, read as the reverse complement.
AGATGGGAGTTGGAGTGCATCGACATCCCCAGCCCGAAGGTGTCGCAGATCGCGCCGAGCTCGCGGGTGTGCCGGAGTCCGCCCCAGTAGTGGTGGTCGGACAGCACAATCTGTACGGCGTCGAGCCGAACCGCCTCCGGCACCGTCTCCGGACTGATCACACACATATTGGTTGCCAACGGCATCGACGCAGCGGCAGCCACCTCAGCCATCGCCGCCGTGGTCAAGACCGGATCCTCCAAATACTCCAGTACGCCGTCCAACTCCCGGGCGACCCACTTGGCGGTAGCAACCGACCAGGCCCCATTCGGATCAATCCGCAACGGCATCCCAGGAAATGCGTCGGCAAGCGCCCGAATCGCAGCAACCTCCTGCTCAGGCGGAAACACCCCGCCCTTCAACTTCAACGACCCAAACCCAAACAACTCCACCATCCGCTGAGCCTGCCCAACAATCCCACCAGGATCCAGCGCCGCCCCCCACTCGTCCGCCACTGCGGAAGGGTGGCCGGCCCACTTGTAGAACAAGTAGCCGCTGTAGGGGATCCAGGAGCGGAGGGGGCCGCCGAGGAGGTCTACTACTGGGATGCCGAGGAGTTTGCCCTGGGCATCGAGGCAGGCGACCTCCAGGATCGAGAAGACGCTGCGCTTCTGCACCGGGGTGACGTCCGCGCCGAGGACCGAGAAAACGATCGACTCGATCAGGCCGGTCTCGAAGACGCTGCGCCCGATGATCGCAGTACGGACCTTCTCCAGCCGGTCGAGCACATCGCTTTCCCCGGAGCCTTCGCCTAGGCCCACGACACCACCGTCCATGACCAGCTGGACGATGGTGCGCAGTGCCAGCGGCTCGTGCACGCCCGTGGAGTTCAGCAGCGGCGGATCGGCGAACGCGATCGGCGTCACCACCAGATCGGTGATCTTCATCGTCAGCCCTTCATCGCGCCGGAGGTGATACCGCGGATCATCGACTTCTGCATCAGCAGGTAGACGATCAGGCTCGGCAGCAGCGCGATCAACGCGCCCGCCAGCAGGACGCCGGGACCGACGTCGGCGTCCGTCCGCAGGAACGCCAGCGCCACCGTCAGGGTGTAGTCGCTCGGATCGTTCGCGGCGATCAGCGGCAGCAGGTACTGGTTCCAGATCATCATGAACCCGAAGATGGTGATCACGCCGAGCACCGGCTTGCACAGCGGCAGCACGATCGTCCACAGCATCCTGATCTCGCCGACCCCGTCGATCCGGGCCGCCTCCTCGATCTCGCGGGGGATCTCCTTCATGAACTCCGACATCACCAGGATCGAGAACCCCCAGATCGCGACCGGAAGGATCACGCCGAGCACGCTGCCCTTCAGGCTGATGCCGAGGATCGGCAGGTCCGCGATCACCTGCGAGAGCGGGATCGCGATCACCTCCTCCGGCAGCATCATCGTCAGCAGGAAGAGCAGCAGCACGACCAGTTGGCCGCGGAACCGCTGCCGCGACAATGCGTAGGCCGCCAGCACCGAGAGGGCGACCTGCAGCAGCAACCCGCCGCCGACGATCACCAGCGAGTTGAGGAAGTACGACCAGATCCCCT
>NZ_DASRXP010000390.1:0-20285 GCF_035687465.1 Kribbella sp. | reverse complement strand
CGGCCAGACGCACGACGGCAAGAAGATGAGCGATGCATCCGGCTCTGGTACCGCGGGTCCGCTCTGGGAGACTGCGATGCGGAACGCACTCAAGGGCACGGCCGAGACGCACTTCATAGCGCCCGACGACAAGACCCGCCGCGGCGACGTGAAGGACATCCCGTTCGTCACCGGGTTGAGCCCGGCGGACGCCACCGGCAAGATCCAGCAGGCCGGTTTCGGCGCCCAGGTCGCGCAGGGCATGGTCGACTCCGAGGAAGCTGCCGGCACCGTCGCCTGGACCAGCCCGAGGCGCCAGGACGGAGCCCCGGAGGGTTCGATGATCACCATCTACATCTCCAACGGCAGCAAGGGCAAACCGCCGACACCCCCCACGCCGCCGGCCCCACCAGCCACCGGCAAACCCGGCACCCCACCAAACCCACCAAACATCCCGAACTGCCCACCCTGGAACCCGAAGTACCCCAACTGCGGCGGCCGCTGACCAGACGACAGGTGCCTGTCGGCACCAGCAGGGGCTGGGCCGGCGGGTTAGGCGCTTAGTTGGCGTTTTACTTCGGAGGAGACTGCGCCGCCGTCTGCTTTGCCTTTGACTTTGGGTTGGAGGGCACCCATGACCTTGCCGATGCCTCGGGGGCCGAGTTCGGCGGCGCCGGTGGCTTCGATGGCCTCCGTGACCAGGGCGGCGATCTCTTCGGCGGTCAGTTGTTCCGGCAGGTATTCGGCCAGGATGTCTGCTTCGGCCTGCTCCTTGTTCGCCAGTTCCTCGCGGCCGGCCTCGCGGTACGCCGTGACGGACTCGCGGCGCTTCTTCGCCTCGGAGGTCAGTACGTCGAGGATCTCCGCGTCGGAGAGCTCGCGGGCCTCCTTGCCGGCCACCTCCGCCTTCGTCACGGCCGTCAGCGCCATCCGCAGGGTCGACTTGCGGATCTCGTCGCGAGCCTTGAGGGCCGCGGTCATGTCGTCGTGCAGGCGCTGCTTCATCGTGGAGTTGGACATGACCACGATTGTGGCAGGCTGGTGAAATGAGTTCCCGGGGGCTTGCCGCCACAACTTTGAAGACCGCCGCGGTCGTCGCCGCCGCGGGTGCCGCCTGTGTCGCGTACGCCGCGGGCATCGAGGTGCGCTGGTTCACCCTGCGCCGGATCACCGTGCCGGTGCTGCCGCAAGGCGCGGATCCGCTCAAGGTGCTGCACCTTTCGGACCTGCACCTGATGCCGAACCAGGAGAAGAAGATCCGCTGGGTCAGCGAACTGGCCCGGCTCGAGCCCGACCTGGTGGTGAACACCGGCGACAACCTGTCCCACCCTGACTCGGTGCGCCCGCTGCTCCGCGCGCACGGCGACCTGCTCGACCTGCCCGGCGTCTTCGTCTTCGGCTCGAACGACTACTGGAAGCCGCATTTCAAGAACCCGGCGAACTACCTGCTCCCCGCGCAGAAGCAGAGGCACAAGCCACACGGCCCGGACCTGCCGTTCGAGGAACTGCGCAAGGCGTTCACCGACGTCGGCTGGAACGACCTCAACAACGCGAAGGCCACGCTCAAGGTCAACGGCCAGCGCCTCGACATCACCGGCACCGACGACCCCCACATCAAACGAGACCGGTACGACGAGGTCGCGGGCGAGGTGGACCCTGCGGCAGACCTGTCCATCGGAGTCACCCATGCGCCGTACCAGCGGGTGCTGAACGCCTTCGTCGACGACGGCTACCCGTTGATCCTGGCCGGTCACACCCACGGCGGCCAGCTCGCCGTACCGCTCTACGGGGCCCTCGTGACGAACTGCGATCTGGATACGTCCCGGGTGAAAGGCCTGTCGACATGGGGCCACGAAGGACGCCAGGCGGACCTCCACGTGTCCGCCGGACTCGGCACCTCGCCGTACGCGCCGGTCCGGTTCGCCTGCCGTCCGGAGGCGACGCTGCTCACGCTGGTGCCCCGGGTAAACCCGATTTCGTCCCGGCCGGACGCCCATGTAAGCTAACGCCGACTTCGGGCTGTGGCGCAGCTTGGTAGCGCGCGTCGTTCGGGACGACGAGGTCGCAGGTTCAAATCCTGTCAGCCCGACAGATGAAGGCGGTGGCTCATTGAGCCGCCGCCTTCAGTCATTCCCGACCACCTCGGCGAGTGGTCCCCAGAAGTAGGCGAACTCCTCGTTCGTGCCGGTAGTGATCCGCTGGGTGAACACCACCCCGGTCAGATCCCGGGACGGATCGGTGCACCCACTGGTCCCCGAAGCGCCAGACCACCCGTAGCGTCCCACTGCCGTCCACGGGTGGGTGACAGCGGTGTTCACCGCCACGCCGAAGCCCCAGGACAGCTCCGGGCCGGCCAGGTCCGACCCGGCTCGCTGCTCGGGGGTCAACTGGTCCGAGGTCATCTGCTCACGAAGCTCCCGCGGAATCACCTGATCGTCCGCCAACGCGCCGAGGAAGGTCAGGTAGTCCTCGGCGGTCGACACCAGCCCGCCGCTGAAGCTCTCGAACTGCGGTGGCTCCGCGAAGCCCTGGTCGTACTCCTCGGGCACTTCCAGCGTCGGCAGGTACGCCGTGGGCAAAGTCGCGCCATCCGCCTGAAAACTCGTCGACCGCAGCCCGAGTGGATCCGTGATGCGTTCCTTCAGTACTGCGTGCACCGGCGTACCGGCGACCCGGCCGATCAGCACGGAAAGCACGTCGAACCCCATGTGGTACATCCACTGCGTCCCCGGCTGGTAGGCCAGCGGAATCGCGGCCAGCTGGGCCATGAACTCGTCCCCCGAGAACCCCAGCGGCATCCCGTTCCCGAGCGCCCGGAGCGCCTTCGTCACCGGGTACTCCGCGGAGCTCGCACCCATCCCGAACGTCATCGTCAGCAAATGGCGAACCGTGATCGGCCGGTCCGCCGGCACTGTCTGGTCCAGCGGTGCCGCTGGGGAGACCAGCACGCGCGGCTCCGCGAACTCGGGCAGCCACCTCGCCACCGGGTCGTCCAGGCCGAGCACCCCGTCGGCGACCATCGACAGCACGACGGCAGCGCCCACGGGCTTGCTCAGCGACGCGATCCGGAACCGCGTGTCGGGGCGCACGGGCTCGTCGGTGTCGAACGCGAGCGACCCGATGGCGAAGTACTCGATCTCTCCCCGATGCCGGATCCCTGCCACCAGGCCTGGCATCCGGCCGTCGGCGACCTGCCGCTCGAGCGACCGCCAGACCGGATCGAACTTCGTCACGTTGAGGTCCTTTCGTCGGGTCCCGGGTCACGGTAAGCGGTCCGGGGCCGACCTGTCCCGGACATTCTCGATAGCCTGCGGCCATGAGCGACGACGACGAGGAGGAGCGTTTCGACGCGCCGCCGCTGCCTCCGCTGCTGATCCTCGGGGTGGTGGGACTGCTGTGCGGGTTCGTGGTGGTCGCGCTGGTCTGGTTGAGTGAGCGGGGTTGTGACCGGGTCCGGGATACGCCGAACTGCGGTGCGCTGGGGCTTCCGTTGCTGGTTCTGACCGTGGTGGTCAGCATCGTGCTGGGGGCACTCGCGCTCGGCCGGCTGGCGATGCCGCACCCGAAGCTGGTCGCGTTCCTCGGTGTGACGTTCATGCTGCTGATCGTGGTCGGCTTCCTGTCGGACGACCTGTTCTCGACCTGGACCCTGCTGGTGGTACCCGCACTGACGGCGATCACCTTCCTGGTCGCCCATCTGATCGCCGGAAGGCTGGAGCGAGCCGATGCCTGAACTGCCCCGCTACAAGTGCCACCGCGTCACCACACCCCCGCCGATCGACGGCACCCTGACGCACCCGGCCTGGGCCGACGCCCCCTGGACCAGCGACTTCGTCGACATCCGTGGCGGCGACCACGCGGCGCCCAGGTTCCGCACCCGCGCCAAGCTCCTGTACGACGACGAGTACCTCTACCTCGGCGGCGAACTCGAGGAACCGCATGTCTGGACGAGCATGACCGAGCCCAACACCAAGCTCTTCGAGGAGAACAACTTCGAACTGTTCCTCGACCCCGACGGCGACCGGCTGAACTATTACGAGTTCGAGATCAACCCGCTCGGCACGATCTGGGAACTCACCCTGACCAAGCCGTACTCCGACGGCGGGCTGGCGGTGGATCCGACGAACCTGCCGGGCCTGCGCACCGCAGTCCACGTGGACGGGACCGTGAACGACGCGGGTGACACTGACTCCGGCTGGTCGGTGGAGGTCGCACTGCCCTGGGCCGAGCTGGCGCAGTACAACCAGGGCGTGACTCCGCCGAGCCCGGGCGACGAGTGGCGGATGAACCTGATGCGGGTCGAGTGGGACCACCAGGTCGTGGACGGCCAGTACCGCAAGGGATCCCAGCAGGACTTCTGGGTCTGGTCCCCCCAGCACGCCATCGACATGCACCAGCCGCAGCACTGGGGCATCCTCGAGTTCTGACCCCCCGCCCGCGGCCGTTACCAGGCCAGGGTGACAATCAGGTACGTGGAATTCTGGGCGGGGGCGTACGACGAGGATCTGTCGTACCGAGAACTTGAGCGGGCCTGCGGCAACGATCCGCGCACGGCCTTGAGGCTCGTGGCGGAGTTGTCGACCAACTGGTTGTCGCGAGGGCTGGCCGGCGAGGCAGCGCGGGCAGCCGGTCGCGTGCTGGACGCGCTGGGTCCGGCAGTACCGGCGGGGCTCGAGGAGGAGTATCTGCTGGCGGTGCTTCTCGCGCCTGGGACTTCTGATCAGAAGCAGCTGGAGCTGGCGCAGCGGGTTGCACTTGAACTGGACCACTTCCACTACCCCATGACCGTGCTGCTCTGGGCAGCCTTGTTCGGGCCGTTCGAGACCGTCGAGGTGGTGGAGGAGGTCCTCGCGCGGAATGAGGGCGCCGGGGACGCCTGGACCCGGGCAGCGGTCCAGCTGTGCAGGGGGTATCCGGGGTTGTCGGGCGGCGACGCGCGTCAGGAGTCGGCGGCCCTGGAGACAGCGCTGGCCCGGTTCCGGATGCTAGGCGACCAGTGGGGGACGTTCCTGGTCCTCACCGCGATGGCAGACGTCTCCGACATGCCACTGGAGCTGGTCAGCGAGGCACTGACCCTTGCCAGCGAGCTAGAGCTGGCCGAGGACGCCGCGCTGCTGCTGTGCCGCCGTGCCGACCTCTACCGGCGCCAGGGCGATCTGGAGGCAGCACGGAACGACTACGGCAGCGCACTGCTCGTCGCGGAACGCGTGCGGCTCCTTGAGACGGCCGCTGCCGCGCGAATCGGCCTCGCACGGATCGCCCGGTACTCCGGTGATCTGCCGACGGCGAGGAAGTACGCCGAGGCCGCGTTGACCGGTTGTCCCGGGGACCTTCCGGAGGCGAGGGAAGAGGCTCAACACGAGCTCGCGGCGATCGAGTCCGCCTCGATTCCGGGACCGCAGCGGCCGGCGGCACCGTAGTACGAGCTGTGGCGGACGCGTAGTACCAGTTGTGGTGGTGGACACAGGTGGCGGCTCTCGCCGGATTTCCGGGGGCTGGTTAGAGTCGGGCTGACCCGATGCCCACACCCACGGAGCAGCCTGATGGACAAGACGTACGAGTCGCCGCAGGCAGCGGTCGACGACATCGGCGACGGCGCGAGCCTCGCGGTCGGCGGCTTCGGGCTGTGCGGCAACCCGATGCAGCTGATCAGCGCGATCCACGACAAGGGCGTGAGCGACCTCAGCGTCGTCTCGAACAACTGCGGCGTGGACGACTGGGGACTCGGCATCCTGCTCGCGGACAAGCGGATCGCCAAGATGACCTCGTCGTACGTCGGGGAGAACAAGGAGTTCGCCCGGCAGTTCCTGTCCGGTGAGCTGGAGGTCGAGCTGACCCCGCAGGGCACGCTGGCCGAGAAGCTCCGGGCCGGCGGGTGCGGGATCGCCGCCTTCTTCACCCTCGCCGGCGTCGGGACCCAGGTGGCCGAGGGCGGGCTGCCGCAGAAGTACAACGCCGACGGTTCGGTGGCGAAGGCCTCGGAGCCGAAGGAGACCCGGGAGATCGGCGGTACGACGTACGTGCTGGAGGAGTCGATCACCACGGACTTCGGGCTGGTGCACGCGCTGAAGGGCGACACCCACGGGAACCTGGTGTTCGACCGGAGTGCGCGGAACTTCAATCCGCTGGCCGCGATGGCCGGGCGGATCACCATCGCCCAGGTCGAGGAACTGGTCCAGCCTGGTGAGCTGGACCCGGATCAGATCCACCTGCCCGGCGTCTACGTCCAGCGAGTCGTTGCTGTCGGCAAGGACATTGAGAAGCGCATCGAGAAGCGCACCGTACGCGCGAAGCTGGAGGTCTGAGATGCCACTCACCCGTGAGCAGATGGCAGCCCGTGCCGCCGCGGAGCTGGCGGACGGCTCGTACGTGAACCTCGGGATCGGGCTGCCCACGCTGGTACCGAACTACATCCCGGACGGCGTCACCGTCGTACTGCAGAGTGAGAACGGCATTCTCGGCGTCGGGCCGTATCCGGTCGAGGGCGAAGAGGACCCGGACCTGATCAACGCCGGCAAGGAGACCGTCACGACGTTACCGGGAGCATCCTTCTTCGACTCGTCGCTGTCCTTCGGGATGATCCGTGGCGGCGCCATCGACGCGGCCATCCTCGGTGCGATGCAGGTGTCGGCCACCGGTGACCTGTCCAACTGGATGATCCCGGGCAAGATGGTCAAGGGCATGGGCGGCGCGATGGACCTGGTGCACGGCGCCAAGCAGGTGATCGTGCTGATGGAGCACGTAGCCAAGGACGGCTCGCACAAGATCCTGCAGGAGTGCGACCTCCCCTACACCGGCCGCGGCGTGGTCAACCGGATCATCACCGACCTGGCCGTCCTGGACGTGACCGAGGACGGGCTGAAGCTGGTGGAACTCGCCGACGGCGTCACCTTCGACGAACTCCAGGACAAGACGGGCGCCCCGATCAGGAAATGAGCTCATGACCGCGGTTGACCGCGGTGATAGAGATGCTTGTATGAGTGAGGACTTAACGCTGGACGTGTTCGTGATCGGTGGGGTGGGGATCGACACGATCGTCCGCGTGCCGGAGTTGCCGTTGCCCGCGGTGGAGACGATTCACGTCGACCCCGTGGAGTCATATCTCGGTCACACCGGGCATGGAGTCGCTCTCGGATGCCACAGTCTCGGCCTCCAAACCGCCTTGGCCGACGTGATCGGCGACGACCCGGAGGGCAAGCGGATCCGGCAGGCCTACGCGAAGCTCGGGGTGCCGCTGACGTACGGGATCCACCCCAGCGGCACCCGCCGCTCGGTCAACCTCGTCTCACCGGACGGCAGTCGGGTCTCGCTGTACGACGCACGCCACCCCGAGGGCATGGTGGTGACCGCGGACCTTTGGCGACCGGGCGTCGAACTGGCTCGTCATGTGCATGTGTCGATCGTGGACTTCGCGCGGCAGGCGCTGGAGGACACGACCGCGGCACGCTGCACGGTGTCGACCGACCTGCACGACTGGGACGGTGACAACGAGTTCCACTGGGACTTCGCTCAAGCAGCGGATCTGGTCTTCCTCTCCACCAGTGCCCTGACCGAGCCGGTGGAGGATGTCGCCGGGCGGATCTTCAAGCGGGGCCGGGCGAGCGCGGTGATCGCGATGGCCGGCTCCGAGGGCAGCCACTTGATGGTGCGCGACCAGGATCCGGTCGCGGTACCGGCCGTGGAGATTCCAGATCGTCCGGTGGTGGACACCAACGGCGCCGGCGACGCCTACGTCTCCGGCTTCCTCGCGAGGTGGCTGGACGGCGCGAGCTGGCAGGACGCGGCGACGGCGGGTTCGGTCGCCGGCGCCTGGGCCTGCGGATCCCCGGGCACGCACACGGACCTCATCCCGGCCGAGAAGCTCTACACGCTCACCCGCCCCGCGTAAGCGGTGGGTGGAGAGTGGTGGCGGGGCCGCGGGTGAAGAGTTGGGCCGGGCGGCCGCCGTCGCGGGTGGTGGTGGCGCCCAAGGGGGTGACGAAGCCGGGGGTCTTGGTCGCCTTGCGGTGGAAGTTGCGGGGGTCGAGCGGGACGCCCCAGACCGCTTCGTAGATTCCGCGCAGCTCGGAGATGGTGAACTCGTCGGCGCAGAACGCCGCGGCCAGGGGTGAGTACTCGAGCTTGGCCCGGGCCCGTTCGACGCCGTCCGAGAGAATCCGGTGATGGTCGAACGCGAGCCTGCCGGCATCCACCTCGCTGACTTTGACCCAGGAGGCCGACGCGGCATCCGTCCCGGCGACCGGTGAAGGCAGATCCGGCACCAGGGCCAGGTAGGCGACGCTGACCACCCGGCCGCGCGGGTCACGCCCCGGTTCCCCGTACGTCGCGACCTGTTCGAGGTGGATCCGGTCCGACACCAGGCCGGTCTCTTCGCCGAGTTCACGGCGGGCCGCGTCCTCCAGATCCTCCTCGGGACGGACGAATCCGCCGGGCAGCGCCCAGCGGCCCTTGAAGGGGGCGATGCCGCGGCGGATCAACAGCACCTCCAGGGAGCCGTCGCGCACGGTCAGGATCACCAGGTCGGCAGCCAGGCCGAGCGGCACGAAGTCCATGGCACGGCACTCTAATCGTCACCTTGACGAAAAGCGATTCCGCGCCTTATCGTCAAGGTGACGACAATTCGAGGAGAAGACCGATGGCCGACATCACCCGGTTCCGTTTCATCAGCCACCTGCGGGCCAACCCGACCACGCACGTCCGGCACCTGCGCAACGGCAAGCTGGTCCACGACGGCGCCGGGCAGGCGTTCTGGTTCCGGGCGCTGAATTCGTCGCTGAGCGAGGTTCCGATCGACGACCGCGAGCAGCCGCTGCTGTTCCACGGACGGACGGTCGACTTCCAGGACGTGGTCGTGCAGGCGACCGTCACCTACCGGGTGACCGACCCGGCGCTGGCGTCGACCAGGCTCGACTTCGGGATCGACCCGGACACCGGGTTGTGGCGGGCCACTCCGCTCGAGCAACTCGGCGGCCTGCTGACCGAGCTCGCGCAGCAGACGGCGCTGGACCTGCTGGCACGGATGACGCTGACCCAGGCTCTGTCCGAAGGCATGGCCTCACTCCGGCTGGCGGTGAGCTCCGGACTCCGTGAGGACCAGCGACTCACAGGACTCGGGATCGGCGTGGAAGACGTCCGCGTGGTCGCAGTACGGGCTGAGAGCGACATGGAACGTGCCCTGCAGACTCCCACCAGGGAAATGGTTCAGCAGGCTGCGGACAAGGCGACGTACGAGCGGCGGGCGATGGCGGTCGAGCGGGAGCGTTCGATCGCGGAGAACGAGTTGCAGAACCAGATCGAGCTTGCTCGGCGGGAAGAACAACTGGTCACCCAGCGCGGGCAGAACGAGCGGCAGCGGGCAACCGAGGCGGCCGCGGCCGGGCGGATCGAGACCGAGGCTGCCGCGAGTCGCAAGCGAGCGCTGAGTGCGGCCGAAGCCGATGCGAAGCGCGCGCTGGGCGCGGCGGAGGCGGCGGCCGAGGGGGCCCTGCTGGACGCGTACCGCGAGCTGGACCAGGGCATGATCCTGGCGCTGGCGATCAAGCAGGGCGCGCTGCCCGAGATCGGCACGCTGAACCTGACGCCGGACCTGCTCACGCCGCTGCTGACCAAGCTGACGGCTGGGAACCAGGCATGAGCCTGCCACCCAGGGCGGTGGTTGTGCACCGGGCGACCGAGCTCACGGAACTGGTCGCCCGGCACGGTACCCGCCAGCAGGCCGGCTTCTTCCTGACCAGCCGGGGGCGTGATCTGGCCGAGCTGGATGCTCGGCACCAGCATCAGCAGTCGGCCCTCGCGGCGGTGTCGGCAGCGATTCCGCTGGACTGGCGTCGCGCAGTTGCCGAGCGCAATGATCTGGACCGGTTCGTGTTCGGGCCGGAGGATTTGGTGATCGCAGTCGGGCAGGACGGGCTGGTGGCGAACGTGGCGAAGTACCTGGATGGCCAGCCGGTGATTGGGGTCAATCCGGAGCCGGCGCGCAACCCCGGAGTACTGGTGCCTCATTCGCCTGCTGCTGTTGCCGGACTGCTCCGGGAACGTCGGGTGGAAGAGCGGACGATGGTTGCCGCTAGCACCGATGATGGGCAGCTGTTGCTCGCCTTGAACGAGGTGTACGTGGGGCATCGCACGCATCAGTCGGCCCGCTACCGGCTGACGACCTCGGACGGATTCGAGGAGCGGCAGTCGTCGTCCGGGATCCTGGTCGGGACTGGTACGGGATGTACCGGTTGGTGCCGTTCGGCCTGGCAGGAGCGCCGGAGCACCCTGCGGCTGCCGGGCGCGAGTGAACCCACTCTGTGCTGGTTCGTCCGTGAAGCCTGGCCGTCACCGGTGACCGGCACGGACTGCACCGAGGGACTGGTGACGGGGCAGGCGGGCCTGACGATCACGGCAGAGTCCGAGTTGGTCGTCTTCGGCGACGGGATCGAGAGCGACACGCTGACCGTGGGATGGGGTCAGAGTGTCTCGATCGGCGTCGCGGCGATCAGGTTGAGGCTGGCTCAGGCTGCCTGAGCCAGGCTGCAGGTGATTGTGGTGTTCCAGGCGGAGTAGAGGCGACGGGCCGAACCGCCGATCGGTCCGACGGCGGCGAACACATCACCACGGCTCGCCGGCCGGGCGCTCTCGATGGCCTCGATGGCCTCGTCAGGGCTGTCGATGGTGGACGAGCAGACGTCGAGGATGTAGTCGGGCACCTGGAGCGCCGGATCGACACAGCCGACCAGCGGTACGCCGACCGCGGCCACGATCGGGAAGACCGTGCCCGGGATGCCGACCGCACACTCGGCCGTGGCCGACGCCTGTACGGACGGAACCGGGCTGATCTCGTACCGCTCCCACAGCTTCCTGTCCTCGCGCGGGTGCAGACCGACCACGATGTGCTTGCCTGCGGCCTCCAGCTTGGCCGCAGCGTCGAGCAGCAGTTGCGTACCGGGCGCGGCCCCACCGGTCGGATCCGGATGAGTGACGCTGGTCAGCACCAGTACCCGATCGGTCTGCGGCTGGTAGCGGGGCAGGGTGTCGGTCTGCGGAGAGCCGACCATCCGGACGCGGCGCTTCCAACCCAGGTACGCCGCGAACACGTCTGACTCCGCCGGCGAGGCCGCGCTGACCAACTCGAGCCGAGACCGGAACTCGTGCGCCCGCGGCGCCTCCTTCGGCTGAAGATAAGCGAGGGAACTCGCAACCAGCGGCATCTTGCGTCGAAGAGCCGCGGCACAGTCGGCAGGCCAGTCGCTCGCACCATTCACGACCAGCAGATCAGCCGGCGGCACGTCGTCCAAGGTGGCGACCTTGACCGGATCGGTCGGCAGGATCACGGACCGATCCGGCACAAGCTGCACCAGCTCCCAGCCCCGCCGCGCCGCCTCGGCCAGCAACGGCGCCGCGTGATACGTCCCCCACGGCTCATTCGTTGCCAACAGCACCCGAGTCCGCCGGCTCGAAGCCATCGCGGGCCATGCCATCGCGGGGAGGGCCGGGCTCACTGCCGCCAGCCCGACCCCGACTCCGCTGGCCCGAAGCAAAGATCGCCGCGTCATAGTCATGCCGGCGACGCTAACGCCGCCAACGCACCTCGAGGTGAACAGGGGCCTAAATCTCCTTGGTGGGCTGGATGATGAGGTTGGGGAGGTTGACGTTGCGAGGGCGGCTGACGAGGTAGGAGACCAGGTCGGCGACGTCTTCGGCCTGGATCGCGGGCAGGCCGGTTCGGAGGTCGTCGACCATCGCCTGGAGTTCCGGGGCGAAGGCGTCGGCGAGTTCGGTTCCGTCCGTCATGCCTGGCTCGAGGTTCGTGACCCGGATGCCCTGGCCGGCAACCTCCATCCGGAGTGCCCTGGATAGATAGGACAGGGCTGCCTTCGACGCGCCGTACACGGCCATGCCCGGCATGAAGCGATCGGCGCCGACCGACGAGACGTTCACCAGGTCGGTGGTCCTGGTCGCGGCTGAGCGCTGTAGGGCAGGGAGGAAGGTACGGATGACGTTGAGGACGCCGTTGACGTTGAGGTCGATCAACCGGCGCCACTCGGCGGCCGGCAACTCCTCGAACGGCGCGATCGTCATCATGCCCGCGTTGTTCACCAGCAGATCGAGGTCGCCGAGGCTGTCGGCGACCCTCTTGGCGGCCTTGGCGAGGGACAGCTCGTCGGTCACATCAGCCGGTACTGCGACCGCGGTGCCGCCGGCTTCGACGATCTGCGCGGCGAGTTTCTCCAGGCGGTCCGGGCGCCTCGCCAGGAGGGCAACGGCCGCACCGTCGGCGGCGAGACGGGTTGCTACGGCGGCGCCGATACCGCTGGCGGCGCCGGTGATCAGGGCTACTCGGTTTGTCATGCCTCCACGGTTCCGCCGCCGCGCGGGGTGGACCAGATCCGCATCGACCGTGGGTCTGGCAGTACCACCCAGGTCGTTGAGCTGTCGTGGATACTTGCTTGGTGACCGTGCGTCCCCAGCTTGGTGAGTTCCTGCAGACGCGACGGGCCCGGGTGCGCCCCGAGGAGGTCGGCCTTCCCACGCTGCCGGACCGACGGGTCACCGGTCTTCGGCGCGAGGAAGTCGCCATGCTCGCGAATGTCAGTGTCGACTACTACGTTCGCCTGGAACAGGGACGAGCCGCGCACCCGTCGCCCGCAGTACTGGCTGCTGTCGCCACGGCCCTGCGCCTGAGCGACACCGAGCGGGATCATCTGCAGTCGCTGGCCTCGCCGCCGGCGAGGTCGCGCCCTGCGCCTGCGGAGGTCCGGCCGGCGATCACAGCGCTGATCGAATCGTTGCGCGATACCCCGGCTGTGCTGGTGGACCGGCTGAGCAACGTGCTCGCGTGGAACCCCGCGGCCGCCGCGCTGATCACCGACTTCGGCGCTCTGGAGCCCGCCGAACGGAACATCGCCCGGTTGTACTTCCTGGATCCGTCCGCGCGGACCTTCTACGAGGACTGGGCAGGGGCCGCGAAAGACGTCGTCGCCCACCTCCGGCATGCTTCGACCGACTACGCGGACGACCCGGACCTGGCCGACCTGGTCGCGGAGTTGTCCGCCCGGAGTTGCATCTTCGCCGAGTGGTGGACCGCCCAGGACGTCAGCAAGGCCTCCCACTGCCCGAAGGTCCTCAACCACCCGGCCGCGGGCCGGCTCACCCTGACCCTGGAAGTCCTCGAACTACCAGGCGACAACGGCCAGACCCTGATGACGTACACCCCGGCCGACCACCCCACGAAGGCCGCGCTCACCGAACTCCTCACCACCCTGGCTTAGTGAAGTTTTTCCCCTGATCTCCACGGAAAGTGACCGGTCGGGTGAGCTGTGTGCAGACAGGGGTGGGGGTTGTTGTTTAAGGTGCGTTCACCACAACGGCCCTGTCGAGGGAGGGCTGGGGTGCTCCACCCACCGCCCAAAGGGGAGAGACACGCATGCGCCCAGCTCGAAACCGCTCGAGACTCGCATTCCGCACCGGTGTCGCCGTACTGGCCGCCGCCGTCGTGGTTCCGCTGGCCTCGCTGACCGCGAGCGCCGGCCCGACCGCCGCACCGAGCAAACCGTTCGTCCAAGGGACCAAGACCGTTGCCGCGTACGACTACGACGACGCGATCCACGAACGCGTCCAGGTCGAGGTCCCCGGCCTCGACGGCGACGCGAACGGGATCAAGGACCGGATCACCGTCGACATCATCCGCCCCGGCGAAGCGGCCCAGGCCGGCATCGACGTACCGGTGATCATCCAGGCCTCGCCGTACTACGCGGGCGACTCCAAGACGTACTTCGATGCCAACGGCACCCGGCAGGTCTTCGGGAGCTGGCTGGACAACTACTTCGTACCGCGCGGGTATGCGGTCGCCTTCGTCGACATGCCCGGCACCTTCCGCTCGACCAGTTGCAGCGATGTCGGCGCGGACCTCGAGGTGCTCGGGACCAAGGCCGTGATCGACTGGTTCAACAACCGCGTGCCTGCGTATACCCCGGCCGGCGCGAAGGTGAAGGCCGACTGGTCCACCGGGAAGACCGGCATGATCGGGGTCTCCTGGAACGGCACGATCGCGAACTCAGTCGCCAGTACCGGCGTGAAGGGACTCGAGACGATCGTGCCGATCGCCGCGATCTCCAGCTGGTACGACTACACCCGCAGCAACGGGGTGCCGTACTACGACGAGTACATGGGCTTCCTGCACGACTACGTCAGCAACGACGCGTCTCCACGTTGTGCCGAGCTGACGGATGAGATCGAGCAGGACTCCGACACCCGTACCGGCAGCTACAGCCGCTTCTGGGATCCGCGGAACTACCGGCTCGACGCCAGCAAGGTCCGCGCATCCGTGTATGTCGTGCACGGGCTTGGCGACGAGAACGTGAAGACCCGGCAGTTCGGCGAATGGTGGGACGAGCTCGCCAAGCGCGGTGTGCCGCGGAAGATCTTCCTGCACCAGGGTGTGCACCTGGATGGATTCAGCTTCCGTGACGAGTGGGTCGACAAGCTGCAGCCCTGGTTCGACTACTGGCTGCAGGGCTTGCAGAACGGCGTCATGCAGACCCCGCAGGCGACTGTCCAGCGCGAGGACGGGTCGTTCGTCGACGAACCACGCTGGCCCGCGGCCGGCGTACAGAACACCAAGCTGAACCTGAGCAAGCCGCTCAACGCGAAGACCGGTGGGCTGTCGATCGCAGCCGCTTCGTCGGACCCCGTCAGCTTCACTGGAACCAGCAACGAGTCGACGGATGCCGCAGTACTGGACCCGACCACCGCGAAGCCTGATCGTGCTGTGTTCCTGAGCAACGATCTCGAGCAGTCCGTGCGGATGTCGGGCACGGGCAAGGTGACGGTCCGGGTCAAGGTGAACAAGGTTGCCTCCGGCATCAAAGCGCGCCTGGTCGACTACGGTACGGCGACCCGCTATCGCGACGTCACCAATGTCCCCAACACCAACGTGTGCTGGGGTGGCGGCAACACGCTCGACACCGGTTGCTACCCCCAGACGCAGATCAACACGGCGGCTTCCGATGCTTCCGTCGTGGTCCGGACGTTGGCGGACATCGGGCACTACAAGTCGCTGAACCGCAAGGAGTCGCTGCAGTCGGGCAAGTGGTACGACCTGACCTTCGAGCTGAACGCCGACGACGTCGTCTTCGCCGCCGGCCACCGCCTCGGCCTGGTCCTCACCGTGGAGCCGGACAACCCGTCCGTCCCCTTCACCGGCGCCACCGTCACCCTCGACCCGGCGAAGTCCTCCCTCACCCTCCCCCTCACCACCGCCACTTCCAGCCTCCAGTCCCCAGAGACCCCCCAGGCCCGCATCCCCACCACCCGCCTGGCCCAACCCGAACCCGAATCCAACCCCGTCGACCTGATGCGCCAGTTCGTCGAAGCCTCCCGCTGACCAAACCCCTGAGGCCCCGAGTCCGTCCGGATTCGGGGCCTCAGCCCTGCACTACGCCCCACGCAGCTCTCCGGCGCAGTTCCTACCGTCGCGGCCGACGCTGACGCGAGCCGGTACCCGCCGATGCCACGGCGTTCGACCGATAGCGGCCTGTACGGCGCCATCCATCGAACAGCCCGACATCGGCCACGCGGCTCCCCGGCCGATGCCGGCTCGTTCGACCAATACCGGCTTGTACGGCGCCATCCGTCGTGGAGCCCGTCATCGGATGGCACGTGCGCCGGCTGTTCCGCTAGGTGGTGCGTCTGGTCCGCCTGGTGGTTCGGCAGGGTCCGGATCGGGTCCGGTCGGGTGATCAGGCTCTCGATCGGGCCTGGTCGGGTGAGTTGGTGGGGGCTCGGACAGGTAGCGGGGACCTCGGACAAGGTATTGCTTGTCCTAGGCCCCCATTTCCTGTTCAAGGTCCCGACTCTTGTCCCGGCGAACCACCCGGGCGGTGATCTCGACGGAATCGCCGGCTGCCGCCTGCCTGGGAGATCACCTGGACTGTGGCCGTACTTCCCAGCGGCTCCGGGCTAGCTGCGGCCTTCCCTGGTCGCGGTGAGGTGTGTCAAGGGTCGAACTCGTTCGATCGCCGAAGGCGACGCCAAAGGCGCCCTTGACTCACCTCGCCGCGACCAGCACCATCACGCAGTCCGGCGACGCGAACCACCCACACCTATGCACCCGCATACCACCGTGCGCGTCGGCGAACGATCCGCGCCTATGCACGAGGAACCTCCCTCACGTCAACCCACCCATCCACAGACCGTCAAAAGCAGGCGAATGATCCCCAAGGTTCTCCCCACAGGACCACCACACCCGGCGTACCTGGCGGGCCGGCGGGCGTACCGGCGTATTGGGGAAATGCGCCGACGCCCCGGCTGGAACCAGCCGGGGCCTCGGTGGGTCGCGATGGGGGACGTCGACCGGGGAGGGCGTCAGAGGGTGATGGACCAACTGTCGATGTAGCCGACGTCCTGGGCCGCCATGTCGCGGACCTGGAGTCGCCAGGCTCCGTTGCGGACCTCGCTGGAGGCGTTCACGGAGTACGTGGTGATGACGTTGTCGCCGGAGTCGCTGCTGGAGTTCTTCAGCCGGTACGCCGATCCGTCGGGCGCGAGGAGGTCGATCACCAGGTCACCGCGGTACGGGTGCTTGATGTCGACCGCCACCTGGGTCGCGGTCGACGCGTTCCCGGTGCAGCCGGACGCTGTCGCAGTACTGGTGACCGCGGCACCCGCATCAGGAATGTTCACGTTGTTCGCGTTCGTGAACGGACCGCAAGCGCCGGGACCGCCACCACCGCCGAGGCTGTCGGCGGCTGCCTGGATCGCGCCGGCGAACGTGCTCACCTGGGTGTAGACGCCGGGCGCGCTCGGCCTCGCACAGCCGTCACCGTGGCTGACGATGCCGACCTGGATCCACGCGTTGGCCGCGTTGCGGCGGAACATCGGACCGCCGGAGTCACCCTGGCAGGTATCGACGCCGCCGGTCGCCATCTGTCCGGCACAGATCTCGGCCGGGAAGATCAGGTCGCTGTAGTACGAGCCCGCGTCGCGACACGTGACGTCGTCCACGAATGGCACGTTCGCCTTGAGCAGGTAGCGCTGTTGCGCACCACCCTCACTCGCCGCACCCCAGCCGGCCACGGTGAAGGTGCCTGAGTCGTACGCCGTCGTCGTGGCGACCGGCAACGTCGCGACCCCGGTGATCGGCGTCGCGAGCTTGATCAGGGCCCAGTCACCACCGGTGCTGGTGCCGTACGTCGTCGAGCGGTGGACGTACGTCGACTTCACCTTCGTCGCCGAGGTGTCCTGCAGGTCGACCACCCCGACGGTCGCGGTGATCGAGGTGTTGTTGCCGGTGGAACCCACGCAGTGCGCGGCGGTCAGGACGAGCTGTGTGGTGTACATCGCACCACCACATCCCATGGACAGCCTCACCATCCACGGAAACTCACCTAACGCTGCGCGGGTTCCACCGACGACTCGGGGGCCGGGCTCACCTTGAGCGGAGGTGGGCCCGGCACTCGCCGAGTGGACAGGCACGATGACCAGGGCGGCGGTCATCGCACCCAGGCCGATAACGCGGAGAAGTCTGGACAGAGCAACTCTGGAGAAAGGAAGCATGGGCGGGTCTCCTCTTCATCGGCCTCACGATGGAGTTGCACAGTTTGTACACCCTCCAGCACAGCGGGTGATGGCACTGGAGTGCGAGGGCACCGATGCGCCGGAAGAGAGACCCAACCGAAACGGCCTTCGCTGACGGATGAGCGAAGTGGGGCCAGAATTGGAACAGCAGCCCGGCGGCGCTCAGGTGGTCCGTCGCCGGGCTGCTGGACCTCAATTCTCGCTCACAACTGCGCAGAAAGGGTGGCCAGATGGTGACACGGCACAAGAATGCTGACATAACAACGAAACTCGCTGCGTGCGCTCACCGCGATACGGACAGTTCCGACAAGACCTTGCGGATCGTTCTACCCTGGAGTGGCGGTAGCGGACAGTGACCGCACCGGGGAGGGAGGGGAGACAGATGAGCTCGACCGACACGGAGCGTGCCGACCATCTTCGCGTGCTCGGCCTGAACGACGAGGAGATCCGGGTCTACCAGCACCTGCTTCGGACCGGGCCGTCCTCGGTGACGGAGTTGGGCGAGGCAGTCGCGGACAGCGCCGCGCCGATCGACGCCACGCTCGGAGGACTCGTCCAGGCGGGCCTGGCCCGGCGTTCCGGGTCCGACCGCTCCCGCTTCCTGCCGGTGCCGCCCGACGCCGGCCTGGAAGCCCTCACGCTGCGTCGCGAGTCCGAGCTGAAACAGGCCCGGATCGAGGTGCTCAACGCGTACGACGAGTTCCGCCGGACCGTGCACAACGAGTCGACCACGCACCTGATCGAGGTGGTCACCGGGAGCGCGATCGTCGAGCGGATCCACCAGATCAAGGACAATGCCCAGCGGGAGATCCTCACCATCGACTCCCCGCCGTACTACCTGGGCGCGGGGCCGAACCAGGTCGAGATCGAGCAGCTCAGCCGCGGCGTCTCGTACCGGGTGGTCTATTCGCCGGAATCGGTCGAGGTGCCGGGCTACCTGACCGAGAACATCCTGCCCTGCGTGGAGGCGGGTGAGCAGGCGCGAGTGCTGCCCGACGTACCGGCGAAGCTGACCATCATCGACGGGTCCATCGCGTTCGTGTCGATGTCGGTGCGCGACACCGATGTGAACAGGTCGCTGCTGATCATCCGGCCGAGCAGTCTGCTGACCGCGCTGATCGGGATGTTCGAGCTGTGCTGGCGCAATGCCCTTCCCCTGCACGCATCCGTGGGCACCGAGGACGACCGGCTGGAGCCGATCGAACGCCGCCTGCTGGCCTTGCTGGCGACCGGCGCAGCCGACGACACGATCGCCCGCACGCTGGGCATCAGCCGCCGGACCTTCTTCCGCTACCTGGAACGCCTGATGAACCGCACAGGCGCCAGCACGCGCTTCCAACTGGCCCTCCACGCCGCGCGCGAGAGCTGGTTGTAGACCGGCCTACTTGGCCGGGATGAACTCCTTGGCAACGACCTCGGCGATCTGGGCCGTGTTGAGGGCCGCGCCCTTGCGCAGGTTGTCGCCGCAGACGAAGAGTTCCAGGGCCTGGGGGTCGTCCAGGGACTTCCGCATCCGGCCGACCCAGGTCGGGTCGGTGCCGACCACGTCAGCAGGCGTGGGGAACTCCGCCTCCGCCGGGTTGTCGAAGAGGAGCACGCCAGGTGCGTCCCGCAGTACGTCGCGGGCCTCGTCGACGTCGACCTCCTGGCCGAAGCGGGCGTGCACCGAGAGCGAGTGCGTGGTGATCACCGGAACGCGGACGCAGGTCGCGGAGACCTTCAGGTTCGGCAGGTTGAGGATCTTGCGGGACTCGTTGCGGACCTTCAACTCCTCCGAGGACCAGCCGTCCTCCTTCAGCGAACCGGCCCACGGCACCACGTTCATCGCCAGCGGCGCCGGGAACGGCCCGAGCGCGTTGCCGATCACCCGGCGCACGTCGCCCGGCGTGGTGCCGAGCTCGCGGTTGCCGGCCACCTTCATCAGCTGGTCGTACAGCGCGTCGATGCCTTCCTGACCGGCGCCCGAAGCAGCCTGGTACGACGCGACGACGAGCTCCTCGAGTTCGTACCGGTGATGCAGTGCGCCCATCGCCACGATCATCGACAGCGTTGTGCAGTTGGGGTTCGAGATGATCCCCTTCGGCCGGTTGCGAGCGGCCTCCGCGTTCACCTCGGGCACCACCAGCGGCACGTCGGGGTCCATCCGGAAGGCGCCGGAGTTGTCGACCACGACGGCACCCTTGGACGCCGCGATCGGGGCCCAGTGCGCGGACACCTCGTCGGGCACGTCGAACATCACCACGTCGATGCCCTCGAAGGCCTCCGCGCTGAGCGCGACGACCTCGACCTCCTCGCCGCGAACCTTCAGCCGTTTACCTGCGGAGCGCTCGGATGCGATCAGCCGGATGTCTCCCCACACGTTCTCGCGGGTGGAGAGCAGTTGGAGCATCACCGTGCCGACGGCGCCGGTCGCCCCGACCACCGCCAACGAGGGGAGTCCCGCCCGGTCATCGGTCAGATCCAGGGAAGCGCTCACAGGGGTCACCGTCCAGTTCCTCCGTACACGACAGCTTGGGTGTGCTCGTCGTCCAGGTCGAACGCGGTGTGTGCCACGGTCACGGCAGCATCCACCAGGTTCTCGTCCACCACAACCGAGATCCGGATCTCGGACGTGGAGATCATCTCGATGTTCACGCCGGCGTCGGCGAGCGCGGAGAAGAACTTCGCCGAAACGCCCGGGTGCGAGCGCATGCCGACGCCGATCACCGACACCTTGCCGATCTGGTCGTCGTAGAGCAACTGCT
>NZ_DASRXP010000389.1:0-3742 GCF_035687465.1 Kribbella sp. | reverse complement strand
CGCGGTTGCTCCCAGAGGTGCTCGATCGTCTGCAGCGACACGACCAGGTCGAAGGTGCCGTCGGCGAACCCGGTCTGGACCAGGTTGCCCTGGACGAGATTGATCTGTGGATAAGCCTTGGCGACGTGACGGAGCGTCGTACCTTCATAGTCGAGACCGAGAACGGAGTCCGCCCCGGCCCGGCGGAGCAACTCCGCGCCGTACCCCTCGCCGCAGCCGGCGTCGAGGACGCGGCCGGTCCGCGCCGGATCGGGGCGCCACTGAGCGGTGATCCAGCGATAGGCGGCCTCGTGGCGCGCGAACCAGTAGTTCTCGTGCCAGATCCCGGGGGCTGTTCTCTCGCCGGTGAGCGGTAACGTCTCGGTCACCTGGTCAGACTAGAGGTGCCTGACTGTGATGGGACTCGCACGCGACTTATGTTTCTCGCGAGTAACATCCGTGGCAGGCTGGGAGAGACCGTTAACCAGAAGGGGTCCCACACGCTATGAAGATCGTCGTCTGCGCGAAGTTCGTGCCGGATGCCACCGCGGACCGCCGCTTCCGCTCCGAGGACAACACGGTGGACCGCGCCGGTGTCGACGGGCTGCTGTCCGAGCTGGACGAGTATGCCGTCGAGACCGCGCTCACTGTGAAAGAGGCCGGTGATGCCGAAGTGACGGTGTTGACGGTCGGCCCGGAGCAGGCCGCGGACGCCATCAAGAAGGGCCTCCAGATGGGCGCCGACGCCGGCGTCCACGTGAACGACGACGGGATCCACGGCTCCGACGCCGTGGCCACCTCGCTGATCCTGGCCAAGGCGCTGGGCAGGCTCGAGGCGGACCTGGTCGTGTTCGGGATGGCCTCGACCGACGGTTCGATGGGTGTCGTGCCCGCGATGGTGTCCGAGCGGCTGGGCCTGCCGGGCGTCACGCTCGGCTCGTCGGTGACCGTCGACGGCAACACCGTGACGATCCGCCGCGATGGTGACACCGCCAGCGAGACCATCGAGGGCACGCTGCCGCTCGTCCTTTCGGTGTCGGACCAGTCCGGTGAGCCGCGCTACCCGTCGTTCAAGGGGATCATGGCCGCGAAGAAGAAGCCGGTCGAGACCTGGTCGCTGGCCGACCTGGAGATCCCCGCCGATTCCGTCGGCGGAGCGGCCGCGTGGACCGAGGTCACCGAAGTGACCGCCCGGCCGCCACGTTCCGCCGGCACCATCGTCACCGACGAGGACGGTAGCGGCGCTACCCAGCTCGTCGAGTTCCTGTCCACCAACAAGTTCCTCTGAGGGGCGACCAGAGCATGTCGAACGTTCTCGTTCTCGTTGACCACACCGGTGGCACGGTCCGCAAGACCACCGCGGAGCTCCTCACCATCGCCCGCCGCCTCGGCGAGCCCGTCGCGGTCTACATCGGCGACGGTGTGCAGGACGCCCTGCCGGCCCTCGGCCAGTACGGCGCGACCAAGGTGATCGCACTCACCAACCCTGAGCTCTCGCAGTACCTGGTGGCCCCCAAGGCCGAGGCACTGCAGCAGGTCGCGGCCAAGCTCGAGCCGTCCGTGATCCTGATCTCCTCCAGCGCCGAGGGCAAGGAGATCGCCGCCCGCCTCGCGGTCAAGCTCGACTCGGGCCTGATCACCGATGCCGTCGACGTCCAGGCGGGTCCGGTCACCACGCAGTCCGTGTTCGCCGGCAACTACACGGTCCAGGCGAAGGTCACCCACGGCACCGCGATCATCACGGTCAAGCCGAACGCGGCCACCCCCGAGGCAGCCGAGACCACGCCCGAGGTGGAGGAGTTCGACGTCTCCATCTCCGACGCCGCCAAGACCGCCCGCATCACCGACTCCAAGCCCCGCGAGGCCACCGGCCGTCCGGAGCTCACCGAAGCCGCCATCATCGTCTCCGGCGGCCGCGGCACCGGCGGCGACTTCAGCCCCGTCGAAGCCTTCGCCGACTCCCTCGGCGCGGCAGTAGGCGCCTCCCGCGCCGCCGTCGACTCAGGCTGGTACCCGCACGCCTACCAGGTGGGCCAGACCGGCAAGACCGTCTCCCCCCAGCTGTACGTCGCCGCCGGCATCTCCGGCGCGATCCAGCACCGAGCCGGCATGCAAACCTCGAAGACCATCGTCGCCATCAACAAGGATGAAGAAGCCCCCATCTTCGAACTTGTCGACTTCGGCGTCGTAGGCGACCTCCACAAGGTCCTCCCCGCCGCCACCCAAGACGTCCTCAACCGCAAGTCCTAACCCGCAGCCCCCACTCCACCCCCCTCACGGCCCGGCCCCTGCCATCCCCCCGGCAGGGCCCGGGCCGCCCCCTTTCCATCAGCCTGACCCCAGGCATCCCACCTGTCGCGCCCGCGCCTGCACCCCGACGTGCGCGCCGCCCGGCGCGAGCTATGCACCGTCGTTGCCATCGCGCAGGGAGTGGATCATGCTCTGCAGGCTCCGGAACGCGCCTGACTGCTCGGTCTCGGTCAGGCCGGCCAGCATTCTGACCTCGACAGACCGGACCGCTACGGTGGCCTTCTCGAGCCTCCGTCGGCCGCGAGGCGTGAGCCGGGTGGGAAGAACCTTCCCGACGGGTGCCTCCGCAGGCCTGGTCACGTGGCCCTCTCGTTCCAGGGCCTGGAGCAGCACGTTCATCGACTGTCGGGTCACGAACGCGCCCCGCGCGAGCTCGGAGTTCGACAGGCCCGGTCGCTGGGCCAGCAGTTCGAGGCAGGAGTAGTGCGTCACGGTCATCCCGAGCGGCCGCAGCACCTCCTCCATGGCTGCGCGGAGGGCGCTCGACGCCTCTTTCAGCAGGTAGCCCAGTGAGGTCTGCAGGTCGACACCGTCTTGACTCATGTCAGTATTCTGACATAGCTTCTTTCGTGTCAGAAGACTGACACGAAAGAAGGAGCATCATCATGCCCGCTACCGGCCCCGACTTCATCTCGCTCCAAGCGCGCGACCTCGCCGCTTCACAGGCGTTCTACGAGCAGTACCTCGGCCTCGTCCGCTCGCCGGCCGGACCTCCGCACGCCGTCGTCTTCGAGACCAAGCCGATCGCGTTCGCACTCCGCGACGTCGTTCCCGGCACCGATCTCGCATCCGTTGCTCAGCCCGGCATCGGTGCCGCGATCTGGCTCCACGCCACAGACGTCCAGGCCATTCACGATGCTCTCGTCGCCGACGGTCACACCATCGTCTCCCCGCCGATCGACGGCCCCTTCGGTCGGACATTCACCTTCGCCGACCCCGACGGCTACCAGCTCACTCTCCACGACCGCGCCTGATAGGCCAACGCCACCGACGATCACCGGACCCGAAGACCGCGGTTGCGCCGAAGGCTCGAGAATCCGGGCGACGTTTGTCTACCAGGCGCCTTGCTCATGAGCTGTTCGGGTGGCGTCCCGCGACGCTGGTGGTCACGATGCGCTAGGGGTGGTGGACGGCGTTTCGCCCTGATCGATCCGCCGTTATCGGTGCGGCGTCTGCGGGCACGTGTGGCGCCAGGACACCAGCCGTGCCGCCGAGCCACGGAAGCTCTCGCGCCGAGGGCTGCGGTGGGCCGCTGGAGGCGATCGTGGTCCAGCACCTGACCGTGGCCCGGATCGCCGACGGCCTCGCGGTTTCGTGGAACACCGCCAACGACGCGATCCTGGCCGAGGGCAAGTAGGTCCTGAGTAACGACGAGCATCGCTTCGACGGCGTCCACGTGATCGGGATCGACGAGCACGTGTGGCGACATACCCGCCGCGGCGACCAGTACGTC
>NZ_DASRXP010000388.1:0-2373 GCF_035687465.1 Kribbella sp. | reverse complement strand
CCGGGCGTAGCTGCGTCCTTCCCTGGTCGTGGTGAGGTGTGTCAAGGGTCGAACTCGTTCGAGCCCGAAGGGCCGCGAAGCGCCCTTGACTCACCTCACCACGACTAGCAAACTCACGCAGCCCGGCGACGCGAACCACATCCACCTATGCATCCGCGAACCACATGCACCTACCCGCGAACCACACCCACCTATGAAACCGCGGATGACGTGGCTCTCGCGGTTGCGTTCGGGGAGGCATACGTCGGGCGGAGTACGTGGGGTGCCTTCGGTGGGTGGATGTGCGAGGGGGCGTCGCGGTGGACGATCTTCTGGTAGGGATCGAGGACCAGGGACGGGAGAGGGAGATGAGTACTGCGGTGGCGCCGGTGGGCGAGGGAGTTGACGGGACGTCGACGCAGGCGTCGCGCCGCACGGCCAAGGGATGGCGGTTGGCTGGGAAGTCGCGGAAGGCAGTTCTGGTGCTGCACATCGCGTCGGTTGGTTCTTGGTTGGGGATCGATGTGGTGATGGCCGTGCTGGTCTTCACCGCGTTGGGGACGGACGACGACAGCACCAAAGCCTTGTGTTTCAGGGCGTTGGAGTTGGTCGCAGTATGGCCGATGACGATCTCCGGGCTCACCTGCCTCACCACCGGCGTACTGCTCGCAATGGGTAGCAAGTACGGGCTGGTGAAGTACTGGTGGGTGGTCTTGAAGCTGACCATCAACCTGCTGCTGAGCACCCTGGTACTGATCGCGCTGCGACCGGGCGTCAACGAGATGGCCGAGCAGGCACGCGTTCAGGAGGCCGGCGGAGACGCGATCCTG
This sequence comes from Kribbella sp., assembly GCF_035687465.1. Lineage (NCBI taxonomy): Bacteria > Bacillati > Actinomycetota > Actinomycetes > Propionibacteriales > Kribbellaceae > Kribbella > Kribbella sp. The sequence continues at coordinate 1,564 of NZ_DASRXP010000388.1, read as the reverse complement.
AATGCCGGCGACATGGTGTTCCCGCCGATCGTGTCGCCGACGCTGCTGATGGTCGCCGTAGTCCTGTCGGTCTTCAAGCCCTGGGGCCTACTCCGCAAGAAGTAGCCCCCAAGACGGAGAAACGCCGGGCACCCCAACAAGGGGTGCCCGGCGTTGTTCAGCGAAGAGTCAGAACTCGGAACCGACCGGCAGGTCCGGAGATTCCGGGTCCTCCGGGTCGGACGGTCCTGCGGCCAGGCCTAGTTCGGCCGGGCTTGCGAGCATCGGGTGCTTCGGCAGCACGCGGACCGTGTAGCCGAACGGTCCCGTGCGGTCGAGCTTGAGCTCACCCTCGAACCGGTGGCGGTTGCCCTCGTACGTCTCGGCCAGCGACAGCGACACTCGGACCGGGTCGGTGATCTCGTCCGCCGAATCCACCCGCCCGTGCAGCGCCTCGACGTCGATGTCCGAAGGCGTCAGCTCGCCCAGCGTCACGAACGCGCGGATGCCGACCGTCGTACCGAGCTGCGGCATGTCGCCGAGACCCTGCAGCTCCACGTGATCGACCCGGATGTCCGGCCACGCCGCCCGGACCCGCTTCTTCCACGCAGCCAGCTCACGAGCACCCTCGTACGTCGAGTTGAGCAGGCGCGAGGACTTCGCGGCAGGCACGTACAGCTGCTCGACGTAGTCCCGGACCATCCGGGTCGCGAGTACCTTCGGGCCGAGCTCCTTGATCGTGTGCCGGAGCATCTCGATCCAGCGGCCCGGCACCTCGCCGTCGTAGAACCGCGGCGCGACCTGCTTCTCGATCAGGTCGTACAGCGCATGCGCCTCGAGGTCGTCACGCCGGTCGGTGTCCTCGATCCCCTCGGCCGACGGGATCGCCCAGCCGAACTCGTCGTCGTACCACTCGTCCCACCAGCCATCGCGGATGGACAGGTTCAGAGCACCGTTCAGCGCCGCCTTCATGCCGGACGTGCCACACGCCTCGTACGGACGGAGCGGGTTGTTCAGCCAGACGTCGCAGCCCGGGTACATCGGCTGTGCCAGCGCGATGTCGTAGTCGGGCACGAAGACGATGCGGTGCCGGACCTCCGGGTCGTCGGCGAACCGGACCATCTCCTGGATCAGCTTCTTGCCACCCTCGTCGGCCGGGTGCGCCTTGCCCGCGATGACGATCTGGATCGGCCGCTGCGGGTGCAGCAGCAGCGCCTTCAGCCGGGCCGGGTCACGCAGCATCAGAGTGAGTCGCTTGTACGACGGAACGCGGCGGGCGAATCCCATCGTCAGCACGTCGGGGTCCAGGATCGAGTCGACCCACCCCAGTTCCGCCTCCGAGGCGCCCCGGTTCACCCAGGACGCGCGGACGCGGGCCCGGGTGTCGTCGATGAAGCGCTGCCGCAGCATCCGCTTCGTCTCCCACAACTGCGCGTCCGTGGTCTTGTCCAGACCCTCGAACATGCCTTCCGAGTCGCCCTGGTCGGCGTTCGCGTAGGTCAGTGCCGAGATCTCCCGGGCCACCCAGGTCGGCGCGTGCACGCCGTTGGTGATCGAGGTGATCGGCACGTCCGACGGGTCGAAG
>NZ_DASRXP010000387.1:0-4617 GCF_035687465.1 Kribbella sp. | reverse complement strand
TGGTCGCGGCGATCTGTGCCAGCCCTTTGCGCGCGAGCAGGATGCGCAGATAGGACTCCAGGACCGACTTGACCCGCTCGAGCGGAGCCTGGTCCGCGACCGGCGCAGCGATCTCGCCGAGCGCCTTGTCCAGCATGAGGGCGTGGAGATGCTGCAGGTTCTGTACGTAGACGTAGAGCGAGGCCGAGCCGGTGTCCAACGCTGTGGCGATCTTGCGAAGGCTCAGGTTGGCCAGGCCTCCGCCTTCGAGCAGGTCGAGCCCGGTTTGGACGATGTCCTCCCGGCTGAGGGGGGCTTTGGCCGGCCGATCGCGCCGGCTCTTCGGTATATCTGCGGTTGTTTCGGCCATGGCGGAACGATAGCAGGGATGAACGAGCACCGCTCGTTACGAGCACCGATCGTTCGAGTGATGAGCTCCCGGGCTCATGAGCCGAGTACGCCGTCGAGGGCTTGGTAGGTGCGGTTGCTCGCGACCGCGGCCCGCTGCTCCCGCCCGGTCGCCTCGATGTAGTTCTGACTCGTCGCGAGGCTGGCGTGGCCGAGCAGGGTCATGATCTCCGACGCCGTCGCGCCGTCCTCGGCCAGCCTGGTCGCGAACGTGTGCCGCAACGCGTGGAGGTTCGCGCCGACCGGGACCCGATCGTGCAGCCCGGCCCACCGGTAGCAGGACTTCACGAGGTACTCGAGCCCGCCGCGGCCGATCGGCTCGCCCGCGCGATCCAGGAGCAACGGCGTTGAGCGGCCGAACCGCTCGTGCGGGAACCGGCGACGGCAGGACTCGAGGTACGCCTCGATGATCTTCTCCATCACCGGTTGCACCGGGATCGACCTGTCACGGCTGCCCTTGCCATGGACGTGCAGCCGCATCTCGCCCGGCCGCCCGGCGAGCGAACGGGCCGTCAGCGTGCGCATCTCAGCCGACCGCAGGCCCGCGACCAGCCCGAGTGCGATCACCAGGACGTCACGCTCCGGCCAAGGATCCCGCGACTGCCGCGCCCCGCCGGCGGCCGCGGTGAGGAGCAGCTCGGGCGTATCTTCACCCCGTAGTGGCTTCGGAACCAGGGGAGGGGCCTTCGGTCGCGCGACCGCGCCCATCGGATTCCCGGCCAGCAAGCCGTCGGAAACGCAGAAGGTCAGGAACTGGTTCCAGGTCGACCACGCGCGCAGCACGGAACTCTTGGCGTGCCCGTCGGCGAAGGCTCCGAAAGCCGCGCGTAGGGCCTGAGCTGTGAGATCTTCGACGGAGAGGTCGCTGGGGGAGTCCGACAGGAGCGCGGTGATGCCCGCCAGGTCGCGGCGGTAGGCGTCGGTGGTGTGGGGGGAGTCCTTCCGTGGTCGGCGAGCGGCGAAGAACGCCTGCTGTGCTTCAAGAACCCTCATGTGGATCTTGTACAGCACGGCACCGACAGTCCTGGAAGTAGCGGTCGATAGTTGCTGTCCCCATGCAAGTAGTTACGCTCCTTGCAATCTGCAGTTTGCTGCATAATAGCGATTATGCATGACAGACCTGTCCGGAAGGGGCTATCTCCAATTGGGGGACAACGGTTCACTGTCCGCCCGGTATGACCTTTTCGCTGACGTATGCACGTCATGCCAGCTCAGGACGTTGGCTGCGGCTGTCCGCCTGCCAGGAAGCTATCGAGAGCCAGTCGGCGGCCCAGCAAGGTCAGCATCGACGTTCTCCGCGACCCGTTTTACCCAGGCTTATTCGTCACTGTGACGTTTTATGGCGGGAACGTCGGGTCGTGAGTGGCAACAAGTGTTAGAACACTCGTAGCCACTCACGACCCACCGCGGCAGCCGAGCGGCGATGCCATGAACGACGCGTTCGTGTCACTCAACGCCCTTAACGCGTCGTTCATGGCATCGCTGCGAACAACCTGGCGGATCGGCGGGTTCTGGGCCCCTCCTGGGCTGATATTCCCAGGTCGACGTAACGCCGATAAGCTACATTATGTTAAGTAGTCCGCAGCGACCTCACCCCCGCGGCGCGTGATTGATCCGCGCTGCCTGTCGGGTGAGGTGGTCACGTTCGGCGAGGTTCGGCGCCGACCGAGCTGCCTCGGCGTACAACCGTGCCGCGGTCGGCAGGTCGCCCGCCTTCTCGTGGAGGTACGCCGAGGCGGCGGAGTGTCGAGGCAGACCAGGGTCCACGGTGGCCAAGGCCGCGAGGCCCGACCCAGCACCATCGGCCTCGCCGATCGCGACGGCCCGGTTGAGCTGCACGACCGGGCTGCCGGTGAGCCGGAGCAACTCGTCGTACCAGTCGACGATCTGCACCCAGTCGGTCTCTTCGGCGCGGGGCGCGTCGGCGTGCAGGGCGGCGATTGCGGCCTGCGCTTGGAACTCCCCCAGCCGATCACGACCCAGCGCTGTCTGCAGGATCTCGACGCCCTCGGCGATGAGCCGGGTGTTCCAGCGGGAACGGTCCTGCTCGTTCAAGGGAACGAGGCTGCCGTCGCGCCGGGTCCGCGCCGGGCGTCGAGCGTGGTGCAGCAGCATCAACGCCAGCAGTCCCGCGGTCTCCTCGTCCTCGGTCATCGACGCCAGCTCCCGGGTGAGCCGGATCGCCTCGGCCGCCAGGTCGACGTCGCCGGTGTAGCCCTCGTTGAAGACCAGGTAGAGCACGCGCAGCACGGTCGCCAGGTCGCCTGGCTCCTCGAACCGCACGGCACCGACCGTGCGTTTGGCCCGGCTGATCCGCTGCGCCATCGTCGCCTCCGGCACGAGGTAGGCCTGGGCGATCTGCCGGGTGGTCAGGCCGCCGACGGCGCGCAGCGTGAGGGCCACCGCGGAGGCCGGCGTCAGCGACGGATGGGCGCACAGGAAGAAGAGCTGCAACGTGTCGTCCGCGGCTTCGGCCGGTCCTGGCGGTGGCTCGGCCTCGGCCCGCTGCTCCCGGTCGCGACGGGAGGCCTCGGAGCGGTGGGCGTCGAGGAACTTGCGCCAGGCGACCGTGACCAGCCAGCCCTTCGGGTCGGCGGGCCGCCGGTCCGGCCAGGTCAGCGCGGCCTGGATGAGTGCCTCCTGCACGGCGTCCTCGGCCGTCGCGAAGTCGACTCCGCGATGTACGAGGACGCCGATCACGGCGGGAGTCAGCTGCCGCAGCAGCGGTTCGTCCATCACCTGATTCTGCCCTGGCCGGTCCGGGTCACTCCGTGACCGTCGGCGGTGCGGTCAGGAACGGGCGCAGCTCGAGCCACTCGTGGATCGGCTTGCCGCCGGCTCCGGGGGCTGCCGACAGCTCGCCGGCGAGCGTGAGCGCGCGCTCGTAGGTGTCGACGTCGATCACCATCCAGCCGGCGATGAGGTCCTTGGTCTCGGCGAAGGGCCCGTCGGTAACCGGCGGGCGGCCCTCCCCGTCGTACCGGACGAATGTGCCCTCGGGCGAGAGTGCCTGGCCGTCGACGTACTCACCGGTGCCCTCGAGGCGGGAGGCGAAGTCGCCCATGTACTGCATGTGGTCCGCGATCTCCCCCGGGGTCCACTGGTCCATCGGGACGTTGTTGACGGCATCCGGGGCGCCGCGGTAGTGCTTGAGAAGCAGGTACTTCGCCATGGTGGGTCTCCTTGGTGTGGTGCGGCCATGGTGGCCGCGTCTGCCCCTGGGACGGAGCCGCCGGGCCGGTCTCGACATCCTCGGCCAAATTCTTTTCGAGCACATTTTGGCGCGCTGTTACGCTCCGCGAACAAGATCGGCTACCGCGCGGGGGTTGAGTGATTTGGGTTTCCAGGCGTCACCGGGTCTCATCCGGCAGTTCGGCGGCATCCTCGACAAGCAGGAAAAGCACTCCGAGGTGGCCTCGACCTACGTCAACGACAATCTCGGCATCTCCGACCGTGACGACGGGCTGATCGCGGAGTTCCTCACCTCGCACGACGCGTTGCAGTCGCAGGTGAAGACCGCGATCCAGCAGTTGACGGCGGTGTGCAAGGAAGACGCGCTTTCGTTGCGGGAAGCCGCGAAGTACTACGAGACGACCGACCAGGCCGAGGCCGAGCGCTTCGACAACGCCTATCCCGGGAAAGACGCGCCGACTGTCCCCACCTTCGTCGGCCCGTTCATCCTCCAGGAAACGATGGTTCCGGAAGGGCGTCTCTCGCCGCCGAAGGAACCGGACGAGTTCCAGGATCCGATGGCCGTGGTGAACGCGCTCAGCAACTTCTTCAGCCCCGGTTACTGGACCCAGGAGATCCTCGACGTCCTCATCCATGTGCGCCCCGCCGACAAGGTCAGTGAGTGGATCGCGGGTGACTGGACGGCGTTCGCCAAGTGCGGCAGCGCGTTCAACTCACTGGGGTTCTTCTGCAGCGACATCGGCGTCAACGTCAAGGACAATCACCAGCTGCTTCTCCGGGCATGGAGTGGCAAGGCCGCCAACGCGTCTTTCGAGTACTTTCAGCGCCTGAGCGGCTCCCTGGAGGAACACAAGCAGGCGTTCGAGAAGCTACGGGACAACTATCACAAGGTAGCTCTGGCCGTGTGGGAGTTCTCCGAGGTCGCGGGCAACCTGGTCCAGACCATCTACGACGAGGTGTTCTGGATCGTCGCGGAGCTCGTGGCCGGCGGGGTCATGGCCGAAACGGTCATCGCTCCCGCCATCCTGTGGTCGGTCG
>NZ_DASRXP010000386.1:0-5621 GCF_035687465.1 Kribbella sp. | reverse complement strand
GTGGGGCTCGATCGCGGTCTACACCCTGGTGACCTTGTTCCTCGTGTCCTACGGGCGCTTCGAGATCTTCGGCGGGACGTTCACCGTGCACTACCACTACTGGTCGGACCTCTCGATTCCGCTCACCCTGGCCGCGGTCCTCACCGCCAGATCAGTACGCACCCGAGTGACCCTGGTGCAAGCGGCGCCGCTCGTCGCACTGTGCGGCGTGCTCGCCTGGAGCACCGGCGCTGTCGTGTCGGCAGCCGGCTTCGCGAGGATCTGGGACAACAACCCATCCGGCCGGTACTTCGACACCGTGACGGCCGAGTTGGACAAGGCCGGACCGTCCGTCAATCTCTGGGACACGCCGATGCCCCCCGGCGTCACGAGCGGCCTGGCCGCCGACCAACGCCTTTCGCCGGTGCTACGGATGGCCGGTGTCCCGTTCCAACTCCAGGCGCCAGGCAGCGCGCCGTACATCGTCGATCAGGACGGCCGACTCCGGACCGCCGACCTCGCAGTGTGGTCGCGAGCGGTCCTGCCGCCCAAGCCACAGAAGGACCTCATCTGCGGTGACGGCCCGATCCTGCACGGAGCCACGATTCTGAACATGCCGCTCAAGACGACGTTGCCGGATGTCGGTGCCGCCAACTGGTACGTCAAGATCAGCTATCTCTCCAACGTGGAGTCGCGCCTCCAGGTCGAGCTACTTGATGCGAATGGCAACGCGGTCGCGATGCCCGAACCATCCGGCGCCTGGCCCGCCGGAGCCGACAGCATGTACTTCGGTCCGTCGCCGCGGACGGAGGCCGTCTCCATCAGGTTGCGGACCACCGACGCATCGACGAACCTCTGTGTCGGCAACATCGATGTCGGACTACCGAAGGTGAGCGGATGAGACGGGAGCGGTTCCCCGCACTGGACGGTCTGCGGGCGATCGGCGCCATCGCTGTCGTGACTACTCACGTCGGCTTCCAGAGCGGCGACGCCTTGAGCGGCCCGTTCGCCGGCATCCTGTCGCGACTGGACGTCGGGGTGGCGATCTTCTTCGCGATCTCCGGGTTCCTGCTCTACCGGCCGCATGTCGTTGCCTGGTTCGAGGAGACCGAGCCGCCGCTCACTCTGCCGTATCTGCGCAACCGGGCCCTGCGGATCCTGCCCGCGCTCTGGGTCGCAGTCCTGCTCGCCCTGTTGCTAGTGCCGCCTGGTCCAGGCGTTAGCTGGCTGTCCTACGTGCGACAGGCCACACTGACCCAGATCTATGTAGACGCTCCCGCGGCCGGCGGCCTGACGCAGATGTGGAGCCTCGCGACCGAGGTCGCGTTCTACTTGTTGCTGCCGTTCCTGGCGAAGCTGCTGACCGGCTACGACCGCCCGACTCGTCGGGCGGTGCGCTGGCGGCTTGCTGTCCTCGCCTGCTTCACCCTGCTGGGCCCAGTGTGGATGGCCGGGATCGTCAGCACCGATCGTGCCGAGGCCGGCTTCTGGCTGCCCGGCTACCTCGGCTGGTTCGCCGTCGGCATGGGCTTCGCCCTGTGGCAGGTGGCTCGCAGCAGTGGGCGGCTAGGCCCGTCGGCGCTCGATACGTTGACGAAGATCCCTCTCACTGTCTGGGCTATCGGCGTCGCAGTACTGCTGGTCGCGGCCAGCCCGATCGCCGGGCCGTACAGCTTGAACGCGCCAAGCCCGGGCCAGGCGTTTGTGAAGAACCTGCTCTACACGCTGATCGCTGCCTGCGTGATCTTCCCGGCGATCACGCCAACGCAGCGCATAGCTGCAGTACTGGGTGGCAAGGTGGGCCACGTCGCCGGCGACATCTCGTACGGGGTGTTCTGCTATCACCTGATCGTGCTCAGCCTGGTCGAGCGGGCCACCGGTTTCGACATCTTCACGGGCCACTTCGCCGTACTGTTCTGGCCGACCCTGTTGCTGTCAGCCGGAGTGGCCGCCGCGAGCTACTACGGGATGGAACGCCCGATCATGCGGCGCGGCCGGCACGACCGCAACTACGACGTCTCCCCCGTCGGACGCGACAAGAGGGCTAGCGCGCACCCGAGCAACACAGACCCCTGGACGAACCCGGAAGTCAGTCCCGCGTCCCCATCAGGCCAGGGCTGAAGCGCAGCCACCAGCGTCCCGACCAGTACTACGCCGACGACTACCGCGATCAGCACAATCCGTCGACCGTCCAGGTACCACGCGAGCGCAGCTGCGACCGCTGTCGCCGCCAACCCGACCCACCCCGCGATAAAGGTGCCTGCAGCAACGGCCAGGACTGTGGCCACCCAGGGACCAAGACGCCGGGCCTCCCGCAGACGATGGCCGGAATGGCGGGACCGGCGCCGGGAGAACACGGCCAGGGTGATCACGGACAGCAGACACAGCAGGCCAACCAGCAGGCCTGCGCGGTAGCTCCGGTCGGGCATGAAGCGCGCGGTGACCACCTGCTCAGGGCCAGCCGGAAGCAGCCAGCCTTGTTGCCAGCCACCGATCCTGATCGGGGTCAGCTTGCGCCCACCGCTGTCGTAGGCCTCCCAGCCCTCGCTGAAGTTCTGCGCGACGGTCAGTACCGACTGCTCCTCGGCGGGCGGCACCTCCAGGGTCATCTCGGCCGGGTCTGGTCGCCAGACCTCCACGCCCTTGACCGGCGTGACCGCTGCATTGCTGAAGCCGACCTTGGTGAACGCCGCTTCGACCGGCACGAAGTCCTTCCCTGCCGCGATGTCGATGCTGTGCCGCCCTGCCTGGAGCGGCACACTCTCGGTGTCGCAAAGGCTGTAGCTGACCGGCCGGCGCTGCAGCACGTCCCTGATGGTCGCCTTCACCTCGGTCGCAGCCGGTACTCCGTCGACGCGAACCGACGGACCGAATCCGCAGAAGGCACCGGTCGGCGCATCCAGGTCGAGCGCCTTGCGCAGATCGTTCGCACCGAGGATCCGCATCTCCGCAACCCCGACCGGCAACCGCCGGGTGAACCCGGTCGGCGAGTCGACGTCCACCAGTTCCGTGGTCGCGGTGAAGGTCAGCTCGACCGAGCGCACCGCCTTGTTCCGGTCCGGGAAGGTGACGAAGCCTTCGGGGGAGACAGCCAGCGTGCTCGGCTCCCCGCCGTCGAACCGGACCGACAACTCACTTGGCCGGGACGCCGCCAGGTTCGGGTCGCTGAGGAACTGCAGGCCTTGCAATTTCCTTGCCTGGGGCAAGTTCAAGGTCAGGGTCGGCTTGTCGTCGTCCGGGGCGGCCACCCAACCGGTGCCCAGGTCGGCGTCGACCGCGGCACCCGGGCGTCCCTCCGGCGCGGTCACAGCGCGGGATGAAGCGGTGGCGGTGATCGCGCCGGGCACCACCAGGAGCCGCTCCAGCGCGGCGCCGTCCTTCGGCAGCGCGGTGCCCTGCAGGGCATACGACGCCGCCTCGGGAAGATCGACGCTGCGGTTCAGCCCCGTCGCTTCCTCCGAGTCCTTCGCGAAGGCCGCGCGGCACAGCGGCCGGGTGCCGACGTGCAGGCAGCCCGACCGGCCGGGCTGCTCGTTCCGGAACACCAGCCCGTCGGGCTGCTTCTCCAGGCCGCCGGGAACGGTCAGCCTGCTGACCGGAGTCAGGCCCGGCAGGGACACCTCGGAGATCGAGACCCCGTTCGGGTTCTTGCCGTCGGTCACGCCGACGCTGATCCGCAACCGCTGGGTGAACCCGGCCGGGGCGGGGACGTTCTGCGGCTGGCCCGAGCCGGCGACCACCGTCGTCAGCGAACCGCTGTCGGTCTCCACCAGCAGCGTCCGGACCGGATCGACGGTCGGAGCCTTGAGCGAGAACTGGATCTTGAGGTCCTCCACCTTGCGCGGCGCCACGAAACTCAGTTCGAGCCACTCGCCGCTGCTCTTGCCGAAGGTGCCCGAGATCCACCGCGTCGAAGGATCACCGTCGACGGCCGCGGACGGGCCGTTGCCCGGCCCCGTCCGGATCGTGGCGGACGGGTCCGCTGCCGAGGAAGACGCCCGTACGTCGGAGATGCCGCCGGCCCACGATCTCGTAGTACCGGGTGCGGCTGGATCGATGGCGTAGTCGAGGGTGCGTCGTCCTTGGCGGCCCGGGTCGTTCGCGGTCATCACAGGCGAGTAGTTCTCGGCCGGTCTGCCGAAGGACACCTCGCGCCGTTGCAGGCCGTCGGTCTGGACCAAGGGCAGGTCGAGACCCTGCGCGTCCGAGCTGAGTACGGCCTCGCGGTCACCACCGAGCGCGGTCAGTACCGAGGGCACATCCTCCGGAGCTCCCCGGACCTCCACCAACTGCGACTGCGGCACCAGGCGGGCCGGACTCACCTCGCCGACGTCGAAGATCTCCACGCTCGGGTAGGGCAATCGCGTGCGTTCGTCCAAGGTCAGCCCGGGCTGTTCGATGGAACTACCGGTCGGCGGACCGAAGTACACGACCCGCTGGATGCCGGACTCGGCCAGGCTCTCGTGCAAGGCCATGGTCGGACTCACCTGCGCATTGAATCGCAGGTCGTTGCGGACCACGACGTACCGAACGCCTGCTCTCTGCAGTGCCTGCTTCAAGGTCAGGTCACCGACACCAGAGCCCAGCCGGCGTTCCACCTCGTCCAGCCACCGCGTAGTACCGGCAGAGCCCAGCGGTACTGCGTCCCGCACGGCCATCGGGCGCCTCAACAGGGACTGGAACGGCTCGTCCTTGGTGGAGCCCCAAGTGAAGTCGGCAAACGACGCAGCCGGTACGACGAGCACGCTGCCGCTGGTCTGTTGGCTGTCGAGCCAGGTGGCCGCCTCACGCCAATGCGCGGGGATCGCCTCATAGCCCTCGGGCCGGGGCAGTTGCGCGAAGATCGCAGGCGTAGCGACCGAGACAACGAGGCAGGCGGCGAGGATCGGCACTATGCGACGGTGAATCCCCCGGACCGTAGCCCAGCTGGTCACGCGGGCCAGTGCGTGCGCGGCGGCCAGTGCAAGCGGCAGGCGCACGACCAGTTCGAACTTGTGGGTGTTGCGCAAGGCAGCGAGCGGTCCGTCGAGCAGGTCTTGTACCTGTGGCGACAGTGGCGAGCTGACATGTCCCAGCGTCACCAGTAGCAGACCGACGACCAGGGAGAGTTGCAGGAAGCCGCGGTTCTTCAGAGATCCCATCGCCAGGCCCACCAGGCCGAGCAGAGCGATGGCAACCGTGGCGAGGATCAAGGTCGGCTGCGTGACGTAGAGCCAGCCTGCGGGCCAGGTAGGACCGTCACCGGTGGACAGGAAGTTCAACCATTGCGACGTGCCGCGGAACGACTCGAAGACGCTGGCTGTGCCAGTGGTGATGCCGGCGTTCTCTATCCAGTCGAGGAAGGGTGGGCTGTAGCGGCCCAGCAGCACCAGCGGCACAAGCCACCAGAAGGAGACCGCCACCACGCAGCCCAACCAGCCCGCTGCGATCTTCAGCGTGGACTTGTCGAGCCGCCGCGTGAGCAGCCACAGCGCAGGCAGCACCAGCGTCGCACCGGTCGCTACGGCGTTCACTCCCCCGACCAGGGCGAAGGCTACGGCCGACCAGCCGACCCGCCACCAACCAGAGCGCGCCCGGGGAGTCACCAGGGGCAGCAGTACCCAAGGAGCCATCGCCAGTGGCCAGACCTCGATGGAGGTGAT
>NZ_DASRXP010000385.1:0-2990 GCF_035687465.1 Kribbella sp. | reverse complement strand
TCGACGGCAAGAACTCTCCGGACTGGCTGGGGTTCCGCAAGATCGCGCACCGGATCGTGTTCGGTGAGGTCCCGAACGTCAACGACCCGGACCCGATCGGGCACTTGCTGGCCGCGCTAGACGAGATCATCGCCCACATCGACAAGGTCAACAGCATCCTGACCACGCTGCCGGTGGATGTGTGCGAGGACGGCAAGCTCACCGAGGAACTCGCGAAGGACCCGCGTTACCCGGAGCTGCGGGTGTGGGTGCTGGTGATGGAGGAGTTCCAGAAGTACTTCGAGACCGAGGACCAGGAGGTCAACAAGGAGATTGCCCGCAAACTCTCCCTGATCCAAGCGGTCGGCCCATCGGCTGGTGTGTGGCTGATCTCCTGCTCTCAGAAGCCTTCCGGGGTCGGCGCGGGCGATGTCGGCCGGTTGTTCAACCGGTTCCGTGACAACCACACGCTGCGGTTCGCGCTGCGCTGCGGTAACCGTGACGTGTCCATGGCCGTGCTCGGTGGCGACGCCTACGCCGAAGGCTTCGACGCCTCCACACTCCCGCTAGGCGACAAGTTCCGGGGCGTCGGCTACCTGTACGGCGCAGAAGATCACCCGCCGACCGTGCGGACGTTCCTGGCATCGGCCAAGGACGCGGACAAGATCCTGACCGCCGCCCGAAAGATGCGCGAGGCAATGAACCTGCTCACCGGCGAAGCGGCAGGCGAGCAGATCGAGCGCAACAGCCGCGACGTCCTGGCCGACATCCTGACAGTGCTCGGTGCCGACACGGCAGCGCATTGGGAGGCGATCGCGGGACGGCTGGCTGAGCAGATGCCCGAGCAGTACGACGGCACGACGCCGGATGCGATCTCGGCTCAGGCCCGGGCGCTCAAGGTGCCCAGCCGGGACGTGAAACGCGACGGCGTGAACCGCAAGGGTGCCCGCGCCGACGACATCCGCGCCGCGATCGACCGCCGCAACAACATCAACGGAGCGTAACCAATCTGACCGGGGTGGTGGGCGCTGTAGGTAGCGCGCCTGCCGCTACCGGTAGCGGCAACGCTACCCGCCCCGCTACCCGACAACCCAGCACTGACCAGGCCGTATATCCGCAGGTAGCGGGTCGCGGCTCAGGCTCCTCACGCCCAAAAACAGCCCTCTGGAGGCTTCCCATGTCCAGCACTCCCGCTACCTCTACCCTCACCGCCGCTACCCACGGTAGCGCCACGGGTAGCGCCTCAATCGACCTCGCCGCGACCGTCCACACCGTCACACAGGCCGCGACGGTGGCACTCATCGTGACCGCCGTCATCGCCTTCTACCTCCTCACCTGCCTGATCTGGCCGTTCGGGAAGTGCCGCCGCTGCAAGGGCGCGGGCAAGTTCAAGTCCCCGTTCGGCAAGGCCTACCGCTACTGCGGTCGGTGCGACGGCTCCGGGCTGCGGGTCAGGGTCGGACGGCACGCCATCAACCACATCCGCGCCACGAGGGGCGCCGGAACCAACTCGGTCAGCAAGGGAGACAAGAAGTGACCGGGCGCCTGATGGATAAGGCCAGCCTGCACCCGGCCGCATCGCGATTCATCACCTTGTGGAACGGCAAGCAGGCGCTCGGCTGGGACCTCCACGGGACCCCGGTGTTCAAGTTCAAGTGGGCGCCCGCAGGACTCGCCACCCGCCGACAACTCCGCGCGATGCGGATGTGCCCGGGCGGCCACGAGCCCTACGCACTGCTCGTGTGGCGCAACGGACAGCGCTGGGCATGGCTCTACCGGCTCGACCTCGCCCGACCTTCCCGACTGCCGTCACCCGCGCAGTTGAACGCGCTCGACAAAGCCATGGAAGCCCGCCGCCGCTGCGGTCAATGCGGCCGGGTCTGTGACTACTGCATCCCGACCTCTGACGGCCGCTGCGACCTGTGCATGACCGCCTCTAGCTACTCCACCGCTGCCTGAAATCCCTCGAGGGGAGATCCACCGATGAACGAGATCCTGACCGCTGCGCTAGAGGCTGCCGAACGTGGCTGGCCGGTGTTCATGCTCGGCTATTCCAAGCGGCCCGTAGCCAACTGCAACACCTGCCGAGACAACCCCCACGACCCAGCTACCTGCAGGCACCTGACCTGCCACGGCTTCTACGCCGCGACCACTGACCCCAACCGCGTCGCGGCACTGGTCTACGCCATCCCGACAGGACAACTCGCCGTCCGAACCGGCGCCGTGTCCGGCCTCCTGGTCGTCGACATCGATCCGCAGCACGGCGGCAACGCCAGCTTCGCCGACCTCATCGCCCGCTCGCTCCTGCCCCGCACCCTCTCAGTCCAGACCGGTTCGTGGGGAACCCACCTGTACTACCGCCACCCCGGACAGCACATGCCATCCCGACCCATGCCGCGCATGAAGGGCATCGACATCAAGGCAGACGGCGGCTACGTCGTCCTGCCGCCATCGATCCATCACCGCACCGGCCGCCCGTACCAGTGGCGGTACGGCGTGGACGGGGTGGAGGAGATGCCCCCCGCGCTTGTGGCCGCCTGCCTGCCCCCTATGCCGGCCGATTCGCCCACCCCGCAGAACCGGCCCATCGCGACACAACCGGGCGGGGGCATCTCCCACCCGGACAAGCTCCTCAGCGCCCACCTGGACGCGGTACGCCGCGCCGCTGAAGGTCACCGCCGAACGACCCTCTACGGCGCCGCGCGAGGCATTGCCCGGATGGTCGCGGCCGGAGCAATCGAGCACACCGCCGCCGTCGCTGCCTTGACCGGGGCAGGGCGCGAAGCGGGTCAGACCGAACGCGAGATCAGAGCCGCCATCGCTGGCGGTTTCCGCGACGAAGGGATTGCCGCATGACCGACGACAACCTCGACCAGGCCGACGCCGTCGACGGCGCCGAGCTGCTAGACGACGTGGCCGCGACCATCACCCGGTACGTGATCCTGCCCAGCACGTCAGCGCTCGTCGCGGTCGTGCTGTGGACTGCCGCCACACACGCCGTGCCCTCTTGG
>NZ_DASRXP010000384.1:0-5007 GCF_035687465.1 Kribbella sp. | reverse complement strand
CCGACACAGCAGCCAGCAGCACTCCCACCATCCACTTCGGTGCAGGCAATGCCTCTGTCACATACACCGGCAGCCCGACCCCAATCAGCATCGTGCACAGTGCCAGCACCGTATTCGCACCGATCAGCACCAGGAACGGCTTGTCCTTACGCAGCAAGGGAGCCGGCCCGCTGTCCACGATCGACCGAGCGTCATGCCCCGCCTGGATCCACAGCAACATGAGCCCCGCGATCATGAACGTCACCGCGTTCACCGCCATCGCGATCAGGAACGGAGCGTCACCGTGGAAGCTGAGCAGCGCACCCGCCGCCAGCGCCCCGAGTCCGAACCCGCCCGCCTGCATCATCCCGGCCAGCCCGAACCACCGATCGCGGTCGCCCGGATCGGAGATGTCCGACAGCAGGCTGAAGATCGCCGACCAGAACACCCGCTGTCCCGTCGTCGTCACCAGCGCGCACAGGAACAGCAGCCACATCGACCGCCCGAAGAAGAACCCGACGAAAGCCAGCCCCTGCGCGAACTGTGCACCGATCACGAGGTTCCGCGGCCCGACCCGGTCGATTACCAACCCGACGGCCGCCGGTGCCGCGATGGAGAACAAAGTCGCGGCGGTCAGCAGCAGACCCGCAGTACCGAGTGGGATGTCCGCGACGCGGACGAAGAAGAGCAGGAGCAGGGGTCCCGCGCAGCCGCCACCGAAGGAGTCGATGGCGAGGCCGGCTAGCAAGGGGACGCGGCCCCGGACGTTCGGCAGGCCTAGGGACGTTGCTGTGGGCACGGCAGAGTGCTCCGATCGATAGTCGATTCGGCCCACTCGCAAGTTGGGGCTCTCGGCCGACGACACTAACAAGGCCCGGCCGGGAGCTACCAATTCTTTTACCCCAACACTTACTCCAGTGGCGAGGCCTCGCGGACCGACACCTGCCGCAGCGGCCGCCACGCGACCACGGTCATCACCACCATCGCCACGAAGGCCATCGCGAACGGTGCCGCCAGCCCGAACCGCTGCGCCAGTACGCCGCCCAGCAACGACCCGATCGCGGCGCCACCCACCGAAGCCAGCATGTACACACTGTTCACCCGCCCCAACAGCGCGTCCGGAGTGGCCAGCTGCCGCGCGGTGGTCGACACGATCCCCCAAACCACCGCATGCACCCCGAACACGGCCATCGTCACGCCGGCCACCCACGGACTCCGCGTCAACGCGAGGATCAGGTGAACCGTCGTCTCTATCACCAGCCCGGCGCGGAGCAAGGTGAGGCTGCCCACCCGCGGTTCGAGCAGGTGATACACCGGCGTACCCAAGATCGCCCCGACCGCGCCCGCCGAGATCAACAGCCCGTACTGCGTATCGCTGAGCCCGAGTCGTTCGCGGGCGAAGAGCACCCAGGTCGCGAAGGCCGCGCAGAAGGTGATGTTCATGACGAGGATCGCCCACGCCAACGTCCGGACACCAGGGTGGTTCCAGAGCCAGTGGATCCCCTCGCGCACGTCGGTCCACAGCGCAGTACGAGGTGATTCATCGGACGTTGCCGGCCGGGCGCTGACCTTCGCGATGAGCAATGCGGCAACGGCGAAAGTGACGGCATCGACGATGAGTGGAACACCCGCGCCGATGGCGAACAGCAAAGCCCCGATCGGCGGCCCACCCAACTGATTGACCAAAGTGCCCGTGGCAAAGAGTCGCGCATTGGCCTTGCCCAGCTGGGCCTTCGGTACAGCTGTGACGAGTAGTGCCCCGGCAGCATTGTCGGCCAGGGTCTCGGCAGACCCAAGCAGGAACAACACCAGATACACAGCCCACAACGGCGAAGCGTCAAGCAGTACTGCGAATCCGAGCGCCCCGATCACCACCGCACGAAAGGTGTCGGCGGCAACGACCATCAGGCGTCGGTCGAGTCGATCGGCGAGAGCGCCACCGAGCAACGCGAACAGCAGCCAGGGCAACTGCTGAACGAACACCGCAGCCGCGACGGCCACCGGCTCATCGGTGAGCGAGGCAACCAGCAACGGGCCAGCGGCAAGCATGGCCCCGTCGCCGAGATTGGAGATGACCGCGGCGGGCCAGATCTTGCGAAAGTCCCGCCCGAGTTCGGCGGGCAGGACGACAGAACGGAGGGATCGCATCGGAAGCTCCAGGAGGGCATGACGGCAGACTGGACAGCCGACGTCACTCCGACGCCGGCGGCCCCTCCGGTCAACCGCCCGCGATCAGACCTGTCTGATCAGCAGCCGAGCCGGACGGCGCGGGTCATGTCCTCAGACGATCTGGACATCACTCCCACCTCCCGTCCCATCCCACGCAGGGCAGTCCCTCCACCCCATCACCGCCAGACCTTACCGCCGCCACCTCCCGCCCAACACCCATTTCCACCGCCCCCTCAGACCACTCCCGACCACCAGGAGCGCTATCCTCAACGGTCGGTGGCCACCCCGGTTTTCCGGGCCGCCACCTGGAGGGTTCGCATAGTGGCCGAGTGCGCTGGTCTTGAAAACCGGTATGGCGGGTGACCGTCATCGTGGGTTCGAATCCCACACCCTCCGCCCAACCCGCAGTGAAACTCCTGCGCACCCGGTGACGCCTGGACGCTCAGCCGTGCCGACCGACACCTAGTGATGAGTTGTTGCGCCCGCATCCGTCTTATCTACGACTGGACACGATGAGACGGAAGGAACACGTGATGAGTGCGGACACGCGGCTGGAGGAGTTGGGCGTGAGCGGGCTGGGCGAGGTCGACGAGCCGACGTTCTCGGGGCTGGCGGAGCGGCACCGGCGGGAGTTGCACGTGCACTGCTACCGGATGCTCGGGTCGTTCGAGGACGCCGAGGACACCGTGCAGGAGACGTTCCTCCGTGCCTGGCGGCGGCGGGAGACCTTCGAGGGGCGGTCGACGTTCCGGGCCTGGCTGTACCGGATCGCCACTAACGCCTGCCTGGACCTGCTCGCCAAGTGCCGTCCGGAGCCCGCGACCGGTGGCGAGGTGCTGTGGCTGCAGCCCTACCCGGACCGGCTGCTCGACGAGCTGCCCGCGGGCGACGCGGACGAGCCGGAGACCGTCGCCGTCGCGCGGGAGACGATCGAGCTGGCCTACCTGGTCGCAGTCCAGCACCTCGCGCCACGACCACGGGCCGTGCTGATCCTGCGGGACGTGCTCGGCTGGCCGGCGAAGGACGTCGCGGAGCTCCTCGGGGACTCCGTCAACTCGGTGAACAGCGCGCTGCAGCGGGCCCGCGCCGGTATGCGGGAGCACCTGCCCGCCGAGCGGCAGGACTGGACCGGCGGCGAGGAGGATGCGGGGACGCGTGAGCTGGTGCGCCGCTTCACCGATGCGAGCGTGGCCACGGACGTCGACGTGCTCGCTGGCATGCTGCGGGACGACGTCCGCTGCTCGATGCCGCCCACGCCAGGCCTGTACCTCGGCCGGGACGCGGTGGTGAACAGCTGGGTCGAGGATGGCTTCGAGGGCATGAAGGGCCTGCGCGGCGTCCTGACCTCGGTGAACCGGCAGCCCGCCATCGCCTTCTACCTGTGGCAGGAGCACGAGAGCGCGTATCTGCCGCTGACGATCGACGTCCTGCGCGTCACCGGCGGGGCGATCACCGAGATCGTCACGTTCCACGACGACCAGTTCCCGCGACTCGGGCTGCCGGAGCGCCTGCCGGCGGACGGCACGGAGTAGTCCCGGTGTGGACGCTCGCGCTGCGCGGTGGCGAGCGGGTCGCGGTGGTCGCGGCGGAGTGGTGCGACGCGTTCGGCGTCGTCACTCGCGGGCGGGTGCAGCTGGAGCTGCGCGACGGCGAGCCCGGGCCGGTCCTCGGACGTGACGCCGGGTTCTGGCTCCGCGGTACCGGCGTCCGTGCTCTGCGGAACCCCGGCCGTCGCACGGCGAGGGTACGCATCGTCACCCCCAGGGCCAGGACCGTCACCTGCCAGTCAACACACCCCGAACGCCAGTTACCGAATGATGGAGGAACGACATGAACAGCATGAAGGACATCGGGGCCGTCGCAGGCTCGGCATCGGGCCAGACCAGCCACAACCACCGGCTCCGCGGGCTCGCCGGCACCGGCCTCCTTGCCACGCTCGCAGCGATGGTGGCCACCACCCTCGTCGCTGCGCTTGCCCGGGCCGTTGGCGCCGACTTCGAGGTTCCCGATGGTGGCGAGACGATCCCGGTGTCCGGGATTGCCGTGGTGACTGGCGTGTTCTCGGTCGTGGGCGTCGTCCTTGCCGTCGCTCTTCTTCGTTGGAGCGCTCGCCCCGCCAAGCGATTCGTGTGGACGGCATTGTCGCTGACCGTGATCTCGTTGGTCCCGCCCCTCCTCGCCGGCGCAAACACCGCCACCACCACGGCCCTCCTCGGCCTACACCTCGTCGCTGCGACGGTGATGATCCCCACCCTGGCGCGGAGCCTCCGCGCCAGGACCGATTCAGAGATCAGGCCTTCTGCCGAGCAGCCTCAGATCACCTGACTGTCAAGGTGAAGATGCTGCTGTAGACCGGGTCCACCTTCAGCCCGGTGCTGGTGGTGGTGCCGGGGGTCCACCAGCGGAACTGGGTCGCTCCGCGGCGGTTGAAGGTGAAGGTCGCGATGCCCCGGCCGGATGACAACGTCTTGTAGGTCATGCCCTGCCAGACGCCGCTCGCGTTCTTGAACTGCAACGCCGCCTGCTGACTACCCGCCGGGTCGACCCAGAGGTACGCCTGCGGCTTCGTGCCGAAAGTGATCACCGGTGCGATGAACTTCGCCGAGACCACCTGCGTTGTCGATCGGACCAGCTTGGCTGCGGTCGACGCGCCGTACATGAAACTTCCGGCCCGCTGCTGGTCGTCGGCGACTACCCGGAACTCACGAGCGCCCGCGTTCTTCACGGTGAACCTGTACGCGCCCACGCTGCCGGTCTTGGTGTTGCTGACGGCGTACCAGGCGCTGGTTGCTGTGTCCCTGGCCTGCAAGGTCACGTTGGTACTAGGCCCGTACATCGCCCACTCTTCGCACCTCGTCG
>NZ_DASRXP010000383.1:0-22762 GCF_035687465.1 Kribbella sp. | reverse complement strand
CCGCCGATGCCTCGGTCGCGTCCGCTGCCTGTGCGGAGCTGGTGCGGTCGCATCGGAACACTCTGGTGGCCGCGCGAACCCTTGGACAGCAGGCTGGTCCTACTACCTTCGGGCTGAAGGCGGCCGGCTGGTTGACCGGTCTTGATGAAGCCCTGACGCGACTCGAGAGTGTCCGGTCGTCGCTGCCCGCCCAGCTAGGTGGTGCCACCGGGACGCTGGCGGTCTTCGGTGACGCGGGGCCAGCGGTGATCGAGGGATTCGCTGCCCGGCTCGGGCTGAAGCCGGCCTCGCCCTGGCATACGAACCGGCAGCCGATCCTTGAACTCACGGCTGCGCTTGGTGGACTAGTGGCGGCCTGCGGCAAGGTGGCGCTGGATGTCACGTTGCTGGCCCAGACCGAGGTCGGCGAGGTGACCGAGGGGGAGTCCGGTGGCTCGTCTGCCCTTCCGCACAAGCAGAATCCGGTCGGATCGGTGCTGATCACGGCGATCGTGCGGCGGATGCCGGGACTGGTCGCGACCCTGTACGCCGCGGGCGTGCACGAGCATGAACGGGCTACCGGGGCTTGGCATGCGGAGTGGGAGCCGCTGCGGGAACTGACGCGGTTGGCGGGGGCGGCGGGCGTTCGCACCGGCCGGCTGCTGAGCGAGTTGCGGGTGCATCCGGAGAAGATGCGCGCCAACCTGGACCTGACGCAGGGGCTGGTGTTGTCGGAGAGTGTGGCGGCCCGGTTGGCGCCGGCGCTTGGCCGGGCCGGTGCTCATCAGGTGGTCGGGCGCATCGGGCAGGTGGCGGTTGAGAAGGGGACGAGCCTGAGGGATCACCTCGTCGCGGATCCCGACGTACGGCGCGTGTTGTCGGTCGAGGAGATCGATGAGGCGCTCGATCCGGCCAACTGGCTCGGCAGCAGCGGCACCCTCATCGACCGCGCCCTCGCCGCTCACGACCGGGCTGCTGGGGCGAGATGACGGAGCGCAGTTCTGACTTCGTGCAGTCCCTGGAACGGGGGCTGGCGGTGATCCGGGCGTTCGACGCCGACCACGCGGAGCTGACGCTGTCCGAGGTGGCGCGGTCGACGGGATTGACCCGGGCGGCGGCGCGGCGGTTCCTGCTGACGTTGGTGGAGCTCGGGTACATGCGGACCGATGGACGGTTGTTCGGGCTGCGGCCGCGGATCCTCGAGCTCGGGTATGCCTATCTGTCCAGCTTGTCCCTGCCTGAGGTCGCCCAGCCGCACCTCGAGGACCTGGTCGCCGAGGTGCACGAGTCGTGTTCGGTGTCGCTGCTCGACGGCAACGACATCGTCTACGTTGCCCGGGTTCCGACCAAGAGGATCATGACGGTGGCGATCAGCGTGGGCACGCGGTTCCCGGCGTACGCGACCTCGATGGGGCGGGTGCTGCTCGCGTCCCGGCCGACCGACTGGCTGGACGAGTACCTCGGGTCGGTGGAACTGCGGCCGCTGACGCCGCGGACGATCACCGACCGGGCCAAGCTGCGGACGACTCTGAACCGGGTCCGGAGTCAGGGGTTCGCCCTGGTGGATCAGGAACTGGAGGAAGGGCTCCGATCGCTGGCGGTGCCGATCCATGACAGCGGGGGTGCAGTCATCGCCGCGATCAACCTGTCGGCGAGGACGAGCAGGGGGTCGTCCGAGGCGATCCGCCGCGAACTGCTGCCCCCACTGCAGGCGGCGGCCCGCCAGATCGAGAACGACCTGAAAAGCGGACACGCCGCCGAGGCTTGACGGTACCGATTCCAAGCCGGGGGGTCAGCGCTGGCCGATGTGCTCCGAGACGGCGTCGAAAACCCGGCCGACCGCGGCGAAGTCCTCGGCCGAGACCAGGTCGACGAGGTTCTCCCGGACGCTCTCCACGTGGTAGGGCGCGGCCGAATCGAGGAGTCCGAAGCCGGCATCGGTCAGCTCGGCCCAGACGCCGCGCTTGTCGCTCTTGCAGGAGGTGCGGCGAACCAGGTCAGCGGCCTCGAGCCGGCCGACGGTGTGGGTCAGCCGCGACCGGCTCTGGTGCAGCCGGTCGGCCAGCTCGGCCATCCGGAGCCGGCGCTCCGGTGCCTCGGAGAGGCGGACCAGAATCTCGTAGTCGTTGATCCCCAGGCCGAACTGGCGCAGGTCGTCGTCGAGCTTGGCCATCAGGCGCGCAGTGCCCAGCAGGTACGCGCGCCACGCCACCTGCTGCTCAGAGTCCAGCCACCGGGTCCCAGTCGTCATCGTCACCCGATTAGTGTACCGGGAATGTAGTTGACTTTTAAACCGTTCCTCTCTACTGTCGGGGTCAAAGGTTGACACATCAACTCACGACCTCGTCGCCCCCACAGACTTTTCGTTTCGAGAGGACCCCCAATGAGCGAGACCGCTACCGCGACCAGCACGATCCCCGGCCTGGTGTCGGGTACCTACGCCCTCGATGCCGCCCACACCGAGATCGGCTTCACCGTCCGCCACCTGATGACCAAGGTTCGTGGCACCTTCCAGGAGTTCAGCGGCGAGATCGCCGTCAAGGACTCCCTCGAGGAGTCGACCGCGGCCGTCTCCGTCGAACTGGGCTCCGTGCACACCCGGAACGCGCAGCGCGACGGTCACCTGCGCTCCGGTGACTTTTTCGACGCCGAGAACAGCCCGAAGATGACGTTCGTCAGCACCGCTTTCAAGCCGGAAGGTGAGGACTACATCCTGGCCGGCGAGCTGACCATCAAGGACGTGACCAAGCCGATCGAGTTCGCGGTCGAATTCCTCGGCGTGGAGCAGAACGCCTACGGTCAGACCATCATCGGCTTCGAGGCTTCCACCTCGATCACCCGCAAGGACTGGGGCATCGACTTCAACGTGCCGCTCGAGGGTGGCAAGCTGCTGATCGGTGACAAGGTGGACATCCACCTCGACGTCCAGGCTGCCCTGCAGGCCTGATCAGTCCCGCAGAAGGCCCCGCGCATCCGCTGAGATGCCGGGGCCTTCGGCATGTCTACGCTGCGACCATCCGGAGAGCCAGGTCGGCGTAGAGGTTGCCGAGTTCGCTGGGTGAGGCTCGCCGTGCGGGGTCGTACCAGCGGGCTACGTCGATGGACAGTGACAGTACGGCGAGCGTCGTACCGGGCAGGTCTTCCACCGCGAAGGAGCCGTCGGCGACTCCGTCGGACAGCACCTGCTCGACCAGGTCGGAGATCGCACGCCGGATGGTCGCCACCTCCGCGAAGTGCTCGGGGCTCAAAGCGGCCAGTTCGTACTGAACAACCCGGGCGATCGTGTGGTGCTCCGCATGCCACGCACTAAACGCCGAAACCATCGCCTGCAACCGATCAGCGGGCGCACGGCTGGATCCGCCCGTTGCGCCCGCTTCGGCGTTCGCTTGACGCAGGATCTCTAGGGCTGCGCGGTGGCCGTAGAGGCTGATTTCGAAGAGGAGGCGTTCCTTGGACGAGTAGTGGACGTAGAGGGCGGCTGGGCTCATGCCGGCCCGTGAGGCGATGTCGCGGGTGGTGGTCGCCTGGAAGCCCCGCTCGGCGAACGCGTCGATGGCGCCGGTGAGCAGCCGGCGGGCGGCGGCGGGCTGGACATGTTCCCAGACCAGGGGAGTGGTGATCGCGGACACGTTGACACCCTGCCCCAGATTGGCGAAGCTAAGCAAGCGCTTAGCTCCAGCGATCGGGAGGGATCACCCATGCAGCGGATCATCTTCGGCGAGGACCACGACGCGTTCCGGGCCAGTGCCAAGGAGTACTGCGACCGCTCGCTGGTGCCGCGGATGGAGCAGTTCCTCGAGGAGAAGACGATCGACCGGGCGGCCTGGCTGGAAGCCGGCAAGCAGGGATTCCTCGGCCTCGACGTGCCGGAGGAGTACGGCGGCTCGTCGGTCGGGGACTACCGCTTCAACGCGGTGTTCGCCGAGGAGGTCTCCAAGGTCTCCGCCTCGCTCTCGAGCTGTTTCGGGATCCATTACGACTGCGCCGCGCCGTACCTGGTCGATCTGGGCACCGAGGAGCAGAAGCAGCGCTGGCTGCCGAAGTTCTGCTCCGGTGAACTGATCGCCGCGATCGGGATGACCGAGCCGTCGGGCGGGTCCGACCTGGCCGCGCTGAAGACGACCGCGAAGAAGGTCGACGGCGGCTGGCTGGTGAACGGGTCGAAGACCTTCATCACCAACGGCGACATGGCCGATCTCGTCATCACCGCGGCCCGCACCGATCCGAGCAAGGGCGCCAAGGGCATCACCCTGTTCGCGATCGAGGAGGGGATGGAGGGCTTCGCCCGCGGCCGCAAGCTGGACAAGGTCGGCCAGACCGAGTCCGGTACGTCGGAGCTGTTCTTCGAGGACGTCTTCGTGCCGGACGAGAACGTGCTCGGCCAGGTCGACCGCGGCTTCATCCACATGATGGAGCGGCTGGCCCAGGAGCGGGTCGGCGCCGCCGTGTCGAACATCGCGCACGCCGCGCAGATCCTGGACGAGACGATCGAGTACGTGAAGCAGCGCAAGGCTTTCGGCCAGTCGGTCGGCTCGTTCCAGTACAACAAGTTCCTGATCGCCGAACTGGTCACCAAGGCCGAGGTCACCCAGGCGTACGTCGACAACGCGGTCGTGGCACACGACGAGGACCGGCTGTCCGCAGTGGACGCGGCCAAGGTGAAGTGGTGGAGTGCACATGTGCAGAACGAGATCCTGGACGCGTGTGTCCAGCTGCACGGTGGCTACGGTTACATGAACGAGTACCGCGTCGCCCGCGCCTGGCGGGATGCCCGGGTGACCAAGATCTGGGCCGGCTCGAACGAGATCATGAAGGAACTCATCGGCCGCGATCTGGGCCTGTAGAAGGAGAACAGAGCAATGCCTGAAGCAGTCATCGTCTCCACCGCGCGGTCGCCGATCGGCCGGGCGGTCAAGGGTTCCCTGAAGGACATCCGGCCGGACGACCTGGCTGTGCAGATGATCCAGGCCGCGGTCGAGAAGGTCGGGCTGACCGGTGACCAGGTCGAGGACCTGATGGTCGGCTGTGCCGAGCCGCACGACGAGCACGGCGGCAACATGGCCCGCCGGATCGCGATCCAGCTCGGCTGGGACACCACCGGCGCCACCACGGTCAACCGATTCTGCGCGTCCTCCACCCAGACCGCCCGGATGGCGTTCCACGCGATCAAGGCCGGTGAGGGTGACATCTTCGTCAGCGCAGGCGTCGAGTGCGTCTCGCGGTACAAGTCGTTCGACTCCGCAGGCGTGGACGGCAGCTCGGTCAACCCGGTCTTCGCCGACGCGCTGCAGCGCACGCTGAAGTACGCGGAGACCAACGAGACCTGGCACGACCCGCGCGGGGACGGGCTGATCCCGGACGTCTACATCCCGATGGGGCAGACCGCCGAGAACGTGGCGACGCTCAAGGGGATCACCCGCGAGGACCAGGACATCTTCGGGGTCCGGTCGCAGAACCTGGCCGAGAAGGCGATCAACAACGGCTTCTTCGAGCGCGAGATCGTCCCGGTGACGCTGCCGGACGGCACGGTGGTCTGCAAGGACGACGGCCCGCGCGCCGGGACCACCCTGGAGAAGGTCAGTCAGTTGAAGCCGGTGTTCCGGGTCGACGGCACGATCACGGCCGGCAACTGCTGCCCGCTGAACGACGGCGCCGCGGCCGTCGTGATCATGAGCGACACCAAGGCGCGTGAGCTCGGCCTCACCCCGCTCGCCCGGATCGTCTCCACCGGCGTGAGTGCCCTGTCGCCGGAGATCATGGGCCTCGGTCCGGTCGACGCGACCAAGCAGGCCCTGGCCCGCGCCGGGATGACGATCGACGACATGGACCTGGTCGAGATCAACGAGGCCTTCGCGGTCCAGGTGATCGGCTCGGCCCGCGAGCTCGGCATCGACGAGAACAGGCTGAACGTGCACGGCGGCGCGATCGCGCTCGGGCACCCGTTCGGCTCCACCGGCGCGCGGATCATGACCACCTTGGTCAACGGCCTGCAGTTCGAGGACAAGCAGTTCGGCCTCGAGACGATGTGCGTCGGCGGCGGCCAGGGCATGGCCGTCATCCTGGAGCGCCTGAGCTGATGAGTCTCAAGGACCGTACGGCGATCATCACCGGCGCGTCCCGTGGCATCGGCCTGGCGATCGCCCAGCGCCTGGTGGCCGACGGCGCGCGGGTGGTGATCACCGGTCGCACGCAGGAGACCCTCGACCAAGCAGTGGAGTCCCTGGGCGGCCGCGAGAACGCACTGGCCGTTGCGGGCAAGGCGGCTGACCCCTCGCATCGTGGGAGCGTCGTGGCCGCTGCAGTAGCGACGTACGGGTCGGTGGACATGCTGGTGAACAACACCGGCATCAACCCGATCTACGGCTCGCTGCTGGACGTCGACAGTGCCGTGGCGGCCAAGATGGTCGACACGAATGTGCTGGCGACCATCGCCTGGGTGAAGGCCTGCCGGGATGCGTGGATGGGCTCCAACGGTGGCGCTGTCGTCAACGTGTCGTCCGTGGCCGGCCTGTCGCCGTCACCCGGCATCGGCTGGTACGGCGCGACGAAGGCGATGTTGTCCCGTGTGACGACTGAGCTTGCCGTCGAACTCGCACCGGCGATCCGGATCAACGCGGTCGCGCCCGCCGTGGTGAAGACCAAGTTCGCCGGCGCTCTGTATGAGGGTCGCGAGGACGAGGTTGCCGCGTCGTACCCGATGAAGCGCCTCGGCCGACCGGAGGACGTCGCCTCCCTCGTCTGGTTCCTGCTCTCCGACGAGGCCTCCTGGATCACCGGCCAGACCATCACCATCGACGGCGGCCTGACCCTCAACGGCGGCATCGTCGGCTGACTAGTTCCGCGTGAAGCCTGGGGCGTCGGCGAACTCGGAGAAGGCGTAGTACCGGAGGACGTCGAGAAATGCCTGCCGCTGGGCGGGATCTAGAAGGCCGAGGAGTTCCTCCTCGGCCTTCTGTGTCACGAGCGTCGCCCGCTGGCAGATCTTGCGTCCGCGGGGCGTGAGCATCGGCCTGCGCGCCCTCCGATCCCGCGGATCCGGAGTCCGGACCACCAGGCCCTTGACCTCGAGCGTGTCCAGGGTCGCGGAGATGACGGATTTGTCGATCTTGACGAGCGTGGACAACTCCAGCTGGGTCATCGGCGAGTCCAGCAGCGCGACCATCACGAAGTGTTCTTTGAGGCTTACGCCGGTCTCCTCGAGGGCAGCCATCTTGCGTTGGCCGAATCCGAGCCAAGCCCGATTCAGCAGCCAATTGACGTCGCCGGCGAGCGGATGTTCGGAGCCTTCCACCCCGGCAGGATACCAGAGCCTAAACTAGTATTGACACAGAACATCTTGCGCAATACTATCTCGCCAAGCTCAATCTTCACTGCCTGTCGGCAAGAGCGATCTTCTATTCACCGTTAAGGAGAAAAGCATGAGTGACGCAAGTACAGTGCTTCGGCGACCGGTCATTCTGATCAACGGCATGGGGTCGAACTTCGATTCGCTGTGGCGCCGGAACGGCTGGGTCGACCAGTTGGAGGCGGCCGGCCGGACCGTGATCGGTGTGGACCTTCCCGGCCACGGGGCGTCCAAGGATGCCGTCGGGCGCGACGCTGCCGATCTCATCCTCGACGAGGCGGCCAAGCACGGCGCGGTCGACGCCATCGGGTTTTCCGCGGGTGCCTGGGCGCTGCTGCTGGCGGCGAGCGAGCAGCCGAACCTGTTCGGGCGGATTGCTGTTCTCGCGGCTGCCGACGCCGTCATGACCAGCGGAATGCACAGCGGGGCGATGAATCAACCGCTCATCGACGGTCTGCGTTCAGCAGAACCCACGGACAACCCCATGGTGATGCTGCTGCGCGGAGTGATCGCCGATGCCGGCAACGATCCGGAAGCGGTGGCCGGCTATCTCGCGTCCAGCAAGCGGTTCGTCACCGTCGAAGGTCTGAGCCTGATCAAGGCGGACGCGCTGGTCGTCGACGGGAGTGCGGACGGCGCCGGGCAGTCGGATCTGGTCGCCAAGACGATTCCGATGGCAGAACACGTCACCCTCGAGGGCGCGGATCATTTCGAGATCCCCGGCACCACCCAGTGCATCGACGTCACTGTTTCGTTCATCAACAGCGTCGGTTAGAAGATGCTGAAATGAGCGACAACCCCGAAGTGTTGATCATCGGCGGGGGCCCCGTCGGTCTGAGTGCCGCGCTGGCCCTCGGCCGCGCGGGTATCAGCTGTCTGGTGCTGGAACGCCGTACCGAATTCTCCAGATATCCCAAGGCGAACGGGGTCCATGCGCGGACGATGGAGATCTTCCGGGAATGGGGAGTCGCCCACCCGGTCAGGGCGCTGACCGCCGGCATGCCCGACGAGATCACGATCGCCTGGATGACCCGTTTGAACGGTCTCGAGATCGGACAACTCGTCCTCGGCGAGAACGAGGAGCTTTCCCGGCTCTTCGATGAGCAATCGCCGGAACGCATGTCGACGGTCGGGCAGCACATGTTCGAGCCGGTGCTCGCCAAGGTCGCCGGAGAACTGGACAGCGTGACCATCAGACTTGGCTGCGAGGTTGTCGATCTCGCGTCCGGTGAGGACTCGGTGACGGTGTCCTACACCGACCGGACGGGGGAACAACGGACCGCCGTCGCGCAGTACGTGATCGGCGCGGACGGTCTCCGCAGCGTCGCGCGTCGCACCCTCGGCATCGGTGAGCATGGCGAGGAGTCGCTGGGAACAGCGATCAATGTTCAGTTCGACGCGGACCTTGACCCACTCCTTGGTGGCCTTCCTTGCCCGATCATCTGGATCATCAACGGTGACACCCAGGGAGCGTTCATCCGGGACAGTCCCACCCGGTGGCGCTACAACTTCGAGATCCCGCCCGGCGCCGACCCCGACCTGGTGACCCGGGATCGTTGTGAGAAAGAAGTCGCCGACGCGATCGGTGCGGTCGTCCCCGTCAAGATTCATCACATCTGGTCCTGGGGACACGATCAGGCGGTGGCGGACAGGTGGCGCGAGGGTCGGGCCTTCCTGGCCGGCGACGCCGCCCACCATTTCCCGCCGCATGGCGGCTTCGGACTGAACAGCGGAATCCAGGACGTGCACAATCTGGTCTGGAAACTGATCGCGAGACTGCGGTGGAGGGCCGGGGACGGCCTGCTCGAGTCGTACGAGGTCGAGCGCCTCCCGGTTGCGGAGTTCAATGCCGAGAAGATGATGGAGAACACGCGGCAGATGGAGAAGACCGGTTTCCTGCTACAGGACAAGAGTCTTCTCGCGGTGATCGAGACCGACGCCGGCGAACAGTTGCGCCGTGCGATCGCCGAAGGCATTCCCGCGCAGCGAGACCAGTTGGCCTCGCACGGCCAGCAGTTCGGCTACCAGTACGCCAGTGCGGCGATCGTGTCCGACGGCAGTGAGTTGGTCGTTTCGGGTGTTGCGGAGTATCGGCCGACTGCTCGTCCCGGCGCACGGGCACCGCACTCCTGGGTGCGCTTTCGGGGTGAGCGGATTTCGACGGTCGATGTCTACGACGGCGGGTTCCTCCTGCTGACCGGTCCGGACAACGCCGGCTGGGTGGCAGCGGCAGAACAAGTGCGGGCCGAACTGGCCGTGCCGGTGAGAGTGTTCGGGCTCGGGACTGACCTGGTGGCAGTCGATGAGCAGCCCGAAGATCTCGTGCGGCGCTATGGGCTGGATCCGTCCGGCGCAGTGCTCATCAGGCCGGACGGATTTGTCGGCTTCCGCTCGATCGACCGGGCCGACGACGAGCAAAAGGCTTTGAGCGGCGCGCTGCGTCAGATCCTGGATCTCTCATGAACACTTTCCAGAACGAGGTCGTCAGCTTCCTTGAAGTAGCGACGGGCTGCTTCACGGTCGTGATCGACAATCCGCCCTACAACCTGGTCGATTCGCAGGTGTTCGCCGGTCTCCAGGCGGTGAAGTCGTTCGCCGAGGATCCGGCGAACGACGTACGGGTCCTCGTCTTCAAGAGCGCGAACCCCGAGTTCTTCATCAATCACGTTGGCCTGGTGATGTCCGATGGATCGGGCGAGGTGTCCGAACCTCTGGAGATCATGCAGGGGTGGCCGGCCTTCAGCCACTGGCTCAGCTCGAGCCCTGTGGTCACCATCGTCACCCTCCGCGGACGGGCTTGGGGGTTCGGCTGCGAGTTCGCCCTGAGTGCGGACATGCGGTTCGCGAGCAGGGAGAACACGAGACTCTGCCTGCTCGAGGTCGGCTTCGGTGCGCTCCCCGGCGGTGGTGGACTCGAGTGGAGCCAACTTCTGGCCGGACGCGCCCGCGCCCTGGAGTTCGTGCTGAGTTCCGATGATCTTGAGGCCGATACCCTGGAGCTGTACGGGCTGGTGAATCGGTCTCTTCCCGACGCGGAGCTTGATGCGTACGTCGAGAAGCTCGCCTGTCGCATCGCGAGCTTCAACCCGGCCGGGGTCGCGATGGCCAAGAGCTATCTCACCAAGCGCCAGCCCGTCCCGCTTCCGGCGGACCTGGCAGAGATCTCCGCCGCGGCAGGAGGTCTGTTGTCGACAGACGCCGGACAGGCAGTGGTCGGCCGCCTCATCGTCAAGGCAGGGGGTGTCCCTTTCAGCAACGAGGTGGAACTCGACCTGCCGAAGCTCTGCGACGTGGATTGATCCGAACCTGGCCATACCGGCCGAATTTCTCTTGGGAGTTGGAAGATGTCTCGTACTGCGCTGCTGCTCGGCGCCACCGGACTCGTCGGTGGCCACTGTCTGAACCAGTTGGTCACCGACAGCCGGTACAGCCGGGTCACGGCACTGACCCGCGGGCCGCTAGCTCGCGTCGACAACTCCGACGGGCGCCTGGACGTGCGCGTGATCGATTTCGAGCGACTCGCCGAGCAGTGGGACTTCACTGCCACGGATGTCTACTGCTGTCTGGGTACCACCGGGAACTCGTCCCGGGAGACCTTCCAGCGCGTCGATCACGACTATCCGGTCGAAGTGGCGCGGCTGGCCCGCAAGGCCGGAGCGCAACGACTCGCCATCGTCTCAGCGGTCGGCGCCAACCCCCGGTCGCGCATCTCGATGTTGCGGGTCAAGGGTGAGACCGAGCGGGACATCGTTGCCCTAGGCTACGAGTGCGTCGAGCTCTTCCAGCCCGCCACCCTGCTTGGCGACCGCACCACACCACGCTCCGGTCAGGGGATCGCGAACGCGGTCGGACCAGTCGCGGCCCGCGCGATGCTTGGCCCACTCAGGCGATTCCGCCCGGTCAGGGCCGAGGTCCTGGCAACAGCGATGATCGCGGCCCTCCAGCGCGATGAGCCGGGGGTCCACACCCGCACCTACCCGGAGATCGTGGCGCTCGCTAAGACTGCCCACTAGACCGGCATACGCCACGTAACCACGGGCTGCGTCGGCGGACTCGGTGTCAGTGCCGTCGCCGATTCCGCCGGCCCGATACGGGGGTCGGTCGAGCCGCATGACCTGTACGGACATGAAGCCTTCGGCTGTGTAGATGAGCGAGCCTGTGGCGTCATCTCCCAAGGGGTAACCGACGAGTTCACCGCCCGCATCGCGAACTTCGTACGAGATCAAGCGCCAGGATCCCACCAGGCGCTCCCGTAGCGACTGCATCGATGAGCGTCAGACTCTGATTGTGCCGGCCAGGTTGCGGCCGTGGGTGTGGGCGGTTTGTTCGGCGGCGGCGCGGATCTGCTGGGCCAGGTCCTTGAATCGCTCGAAGGCCGGGTTCACGCCGGCCAGGGTGAACTCGGACTCGACGACCTTCAGGTCCAGCTTCCACACGTCGGTGAGGATGCGGCGCATCCAGGCGGTGGCGTGATCCCACCCTTCGCGCGGCGTGCCCGCCGCGTAACTGCCGCCGCGCACGGTCACCAGGACAGCCTGCTTGCCCGCGGTCGCCGGCTCGACGCCCGATCTCATCCTCGGATCGCAGATCACCAGATCCACCCAGGTCTTGAAGTGCTGGGAGACACCGAAGTTGTAGAGCGGTACGGCGAACAGCAAGGCCTCGGCCTCGATCAGTTGATCGGCCTCCGCTGTGGCCAGGGCCAGGGCCTGGAGCTGTTCGGGGGAGCGGTCGTCTGCCGGCACAAAGGTCGCCTTGACGGCGGTCGCCCAGGCGGTCGCCGGGACCGGGTCGATGCCGATCTGCCGGGTGACCACCGGGGACTGCGGATGGGCGGTGCGCCACTCGTGCTCGACGATGTCGGCGATCTCGCGGCTGTGTGAGCCTTCCACCCGGATGCTCGCGTCGAGACGGAACTGGGACATGACGCTCTCCTGGTAATGGCAGGGGGTATCAGCACCGGGAAAAACCCCTCCGGAACTGTCCTGATCGAGCCTAGGCGCGAAGCCATCAGAAATCAAGGACGGATCCGTCCTTGACTTGTTCATGCACTTCTGGCTAGCTTCGAGGGTGACGCGGCAAACTCCCGAGAAGAGGCTGAAATGGCACCTCCGAAACTTTCCCACCTGGTCGTGAACACCAGTAACTACGAAGTGATGAAGGAGTGGTACATCGACGTTCTCGAAGCGACGATCGGGGTCGAGACCACGGACCACAGTGCTTGTTTCCTGCGGATCGACGAAAGCCACCATCGCTTCGGCATGTTCAATGTCGCCAAGACCGACGAATCCGCCTCCATGGCGATGCCGGGGTCCGACACCGGTTCCGTTGCCCGGCTGAATCATTTCGCGTTCGAATACCCGACACTGGACGGGCTCCTGGAGACGCACGCGCGACTGGCCGGCAATTCGACAACTCCGACGATTTGCCTGAACCACGGTCCGACGATGTCGATGTATTACGAGGACCCGGACAAGAACTCCATCGAGTTGTATTTCGACAGCGGCTACACCGAGGAAGACATGGTCGCGTTCTACGCCGGCGGTGACCGTTATGTCACGAGCCCGACACCCTTTGATCCGGCCGAGCTGCTGACCGGGCTTCGCAACGGAAAGACGGTCGCCGAACTGATCGCCTGGTCTCCGCCGAGCGACTGACCGGCACCCCGACACTTTCTCGAAAGGATGGACGCCCATGCGCCTCGTCAGTTTTGGCCCACGTGGCAATGAACTTCCCGGTGCGCTCGTGCGCGACTCCGTACTGCCGCTGGGGCGGGTTCTGGCCGACATCGGACTCGAGCGGACTGACTCCCTTCGCCGGGTCCTGCCGTTCCTCGACCGGCTCGGCGAGGGGATCGACGCGGCGCTGCAGCGGGGTGACGAGCTGATCCCGGTCGAGCAGACGCGTCTCGGCCCGCCGATCGTCGACCCGCCGAACCTCTTCTCCGTCGGCGCGAACTACTTCGCGCACCTGGTGGAGCACGGTGTCGACCCGGCGAAGATGCCCACCCTTCCGGTCATCTTCGTCAAGCCCGGCTCGGCCTTGTCAGGCCCCACCGATCCGATCGTGCGCCCGCTCGAATGCTCGCAGTTCGACTACGAAGCCGAGCTCGCGATCGTGATCGGCAAGGGTGGCAAGAGAATCGCCGCGGACCGCGCGGCGGAACACATCGCGGGCTACATGATCGCGAATGACGTCAGCGCCCGCGATCTGGGTGAGGGTGAGAGCAAGAAGCTGAACATGGCTCCGCTGTTCCAGGTGATGCGGATGAAGGGATGGGACACGTTCCTCCCGACGGGGCCCTGGCTGGTCACTCCCGACGAAGCAGGCGGCTACGAGGACATCCGCATCCAGACCTGGGTCAACGACGAACCTCGGCAGGACACTTACGCGAAAGAGATGGCCACCAACCCGTACCAGCTCGTCGAGTGGCTGAGCGCCACCACGACCCTGCAGCCGGGAGACATCATCACTACCGGTACGCCGGCGGGCGCCGCAGTGGGGATGACGCCGCCGAAATGGCTCATGCCCGGCGACGCCGTACGGATCGAGATGACCGGACTCGGGTCCATGAACACGCCTGTCCTTGACGAGCAAGCCGTCTGAGCCCCTGACGTATGCTGGCGCGATGCCGAACCGCAGCAACAGTGCTGGTCTTCGGACCACCGCGCGGTCAGTTCGTACCCGGCGGGGCGCTGCCGAGGTCGAGCAGGCAATCTCTGATGCTGTCGTCGTCGAACTGGCCGAGGTCGGGTTCGGACGGCTGACCTTCGACAGTGTGGCCGAGCGTGCCGGTACAGGCAAAAGCCCGCTGTACCGGCGGTGGCCTGATACGACGGCCCTGGTGATCGACACGCTGGGGAAGCTGGGGATGGATCCGGCCGGCTACGTGCGGACCGGCATTCTGCGGGACGACCTGATCGGCTTCACCCGCTACATGACCAGCACGCATCAAGGTGTCAAGGGTGCGGCGTTCCGCAGTCTGCTGGGAGAAGCGCAGCGCGATCCCGAGTTGCTCGAACGGTTCAAGGCTGAGGTCCTGGACCCACTCTTCGATGCGCTGACCGACCTGCTCCGCGACGCCGCGAAGCGTGGCGAGGTGTCGTCGGAGCGTTTGACGCCGGTAGTCCTCGAGGTCTTACACGCGCTGATCGTCAAGCGCCTGATCTTGGAGACTCACGACCTGACCACTGAAGACATCACTGAGATGGTCGACCAAATACTCCTACCGCTCGTCGTCGTATGAAGCCCCCCGCGGGGCGGAGCGGTACGAACCTTCCGCAGTTGGCCGATCTGAACGAGGCCGTCGTACTGGGCTGGATCCGGCGTTCGTCCGTGGGGCTCTCCCGGGTCGAGTTGACGCAGACGACAGGGCTGTCTCCCCAGGCCATCTCCAACATCTGCCAGCGGCTGCTCGACGAGGGCATGATCATGGAGGCAGGGAAGACCACCTCCGGCTTCGGCAAGCCGCGCACGTTGCTCACCCTCGATCCGGCCGGCTGCTACGCCGTCGGGGTCCACCTGGATCCGACCGTCGTGATCATCGTGCTGCTCGACTTCGTGGGCACGGTCGTCGCGCGCGCGTCCCTCACCACCGCGGCCGCCGATCCGCCCGAAGAACTCGTCGCGACGATCGGCCGGCTCGTCGACGGCCTGATCGAGGAGGCCGGCATTGACCGCGCGCGGGTGCTGGCGATCGGCATCGCCTCTCCCGGACCGATCGATCCGGTCAGCGGAACCGTTCTCGATCCGCCACTGTTGACCAACTGGCACAACGTCCCGCTCCGGGACCGGCTGAAGGCTGCCACCGGGCTGCCGGCGCTGCTCGACAAGGACGTCATCGCGGCCGCCGTGGCCGAGCGCTGGGCCGGCGAAGCCTTGCAGTCAAGGAACTTCGCGTTCATCTATCTGGGCGCGGGCATCGGCGCCGGCCTCGTCGTCGACGATGTCGTGGTACGCGGCAACTCCGCCAATGCCGGCGACATCGGGGAGTTCGAGGTGGCCGGTCCGGACGGTGTCGGCACCACTTTTCTCGGCGAGATGGCGAACCCGGAACCGATCCTCAGCCAAGCCGTCCGCGCCGGAGTCTTTCCCAGCGCTCCCCACAAGGATGATCCACTCGCGGTCGACGAGCATTTCACCGAACTCTGTCGACGTGCCGATGCGGGGGATGCCCCGGCGAGCGCGATCCTGGACCAGGCCGCCGTACGCATCGGTCGCGCGGTGTCCAGCATCGCCAACCTGCTCGACCTCGACACCGTGGTCTTCGGTGGCACGACCTGGTCGAGGGTCGCCGACCGCTATCTGCCGACGATGGCCGGCATCATCCGGGCCGGCTCGATCACGCGGGACGTGCACCCCATTCGCGTGGTCGGCACCGGGCTCGGCGAGGATGTCGGAGCGATCGGGGCGGCCTGCCTGGTGCTCGATACCTTGGCGTCGACGCAACCGGGGAAGACACTCCAGACCTTCTGACGCCGGAACGGGCGGACCCGTGAAGAATCCGCCCCGCTCCGGGACGGTCAGCCTTGTTCCAGCGCGAGGTAGAAGATGGCCTCGTTCTCCTTCTGGTTGAGCGTGTGCACCGTCGGGTCGGCATCGATGATCGGTACCTGGACCTGCACTCGTCCGTGGCCGAGGCTCTTCCAGGTCAGCGGGATCCTGTTGCCGTACAGGTCCACCCGCTCCAGCTTCTTGACGCTGGAGATGTTGTTCAACGTGACGGTCATCATCGGGTTGCCGAAGTCCAGGTGCAGCGTGTCGCCTGTGGTCGCGTCCTCGAAGATGTTGGCGTCGTTCTGCCGCTTCAGATCGAGCGCGAGCACGACCCGCTTGTCATCGAGCAGGAACCCGTTGGCGGTCGACAGATTCTCGTTGAGGTCGGGCTTGAGCGCCGGCGACGTGGTGAACGTGTCGTACGTCTTCGCCTTGGAACCGCGCAGCAGGTTCGCCAGGGTCGTCAGCGTCTTGCCCTTCGGGCTCAGGTCGGATCCGCTGAGGAGCGTGCGGTTGTAGCCGAAGGCGGCGGGATCATTCGGCGACCAGGCCGCGAAGTAGATCAGCTTGAACTGGTCGAGGTTCGTGCCGCCCCTGCTCAGCGCCCAGTGGAATGCCCGCGGATAGACGTCCGCGATGTACTTGTCCTGGGTGGTGAAGCCCAGCTCCGTCTGCCAGACCGCCGGGTTCTTGACGCCCCGCTGCTTCGCTGCCTGGTAGAGCGTTTCCATCGCCCCGACCGGCATGTAGTGCATGTCGAAGACGTCGATCCCCTTCCAGGCGTTGTACTTGTCGAGCAGTGCGGTGTACTCGCTCAGCGGCGCACCACAGATCCAGCCGCCGTACACGACCTTCTCGCCGGCGTCGTGGATGACCTTGACCGCAGGCAGGTGGATCAGACTCATGTACTGGTCCATGCCGCCGGTCCAGAAGCCGGACGTTGGGTAGGCCTCGTTCCACACCTGGTAGTAGGTGATCCCCAGTGGCTTCAGCGCGGCGATCACAGTGCTGACGTAGGAAGTCCAGTCGGCCGAGTTGGCAGGCGGGGTCCTTCCAGCGCTGGTTTGCACGGTTTCAGTGGAGAGCACCTTTCCCTTCGCGTCCTTGGTGACCAGCTGCCGGGTGAGCTTGTCACCGTCCTCCGCGGTCACCGGTCCGTACTCGAAGATCTGGTCGTGGAAGGGGTAGGAGTAGCCGGTGCGGTTGGCCGCCCAGCCGGCGGTGTAGCTGAGCACTGGCAGCACCGTGATGCCGTGACTCTTCGCCTCGGTGAACTGCCGCTTGTACTCCGTGAGCGCGGCCTGGTCGATGTTCCCCTTGGACGGTTCGATCGAGTTCCAGTCGACGTCCATCCTGTCCCACTGGATGCCGGCGACCAGCCCGTCCAGCGCTCCCTGGTTCTCGCCGGCGAAGGCGCGGAAGGGCTCGGACAGGACGTAGGCGAGGTCGGCGACGCCGCTCGGGGCGTAGCCGTCCGCGACAGCGACGGCCTTGAGGGTGGCGTCCGCCTTGATGACGATCGGCTTGGTGTAGGTGGCCCTGGTCGCGGAGGTCCGCGGATCGGAGCCATCTGTCGTGTACGCGATGCAGGCGCCCGGTGTGGCACTCCTGAGCGTTACCGACGTTCCGGCCTTCACTGATCCGGCGTCGGGCGATGCGCTCACAGCAGCAGTCGGAGGTGCGTTCTCGGTGGTGATGGTGGCGCTCAGCTTGCCTGCCACCCACCAGGTGCTCACCTGGTCGCTGACGAAGAGCAGATCCTGACCCGAGGTGACCTTCACGGTCAGGTCGAAGGATGCTGCGACTCCGGTGTAGTCGTACAGCGAGGTGTACGGCCCGACCACCTTGGACGGATCGCCGTCGGTGGACTCCAGGACGCGGAACCGGCCGCCGGGAGAGGTGAAAGTCCCTTTGAGGTGGAGCGTCTTGCCGTTCTGCGCATCGCTCACCGAGTAGGCCTCGGCGATGGGCCGGTCGTCGGTACCGATCGAGCCGTCAGCCTTGACGTACCAGGCGTGCTCGGGCTTGCTGAGGTCAGACGCCCACTCGTCTGCCGCGAACGCTCCCGCACCGCCCTTGACGAGCAGTGACGGGGTGTCCGGCGTGGTGAGGCCGAGGTACGACCAGCGACCGGGTGCGACCACATTCGTGTCCAGCCGGTAGTCGGTGACATTGTCGGTGGACGGATTCTGCGTACCGGTACCGCAGGCCCCAGGTGTCGACAGTGCCGCGCTCGCGTTCACCGAGGCCGCGACGAGCCGCATTCCGGTAGGGGTCTGCGACCCCGAGGCGGACGGCGGGAATCCGGCGAACAGCGCAACGGTGATCAGCACTGGCAGCCAACGAGCTTTCATGGGCGAGCTCCATCGTTCGAGATGAGCGGATGCGCGCGGCCGGCGCCGCAGCGACATCGGGCAGACTAATTCCACACTATGGAATTTGTCACTACCTCGGAGCTTGGCGCAGCAAACAGCCGGGCTCGACCGAAGGGCCGTACCCGGCTTGTGGAGTGGGGCGCCCTACTCCGCGGAGGAGAGGGTGAGGGAGCGGAGGCGGCTGATCGCTAGGCCCAGGCCCGCCAGGGTGACGGCGAGCAGGAGGAGGGTGGCGAGGGGGAGTTTGACGGCCGCATCGACAGGCACGTCGGCGAGTTGCCGGGTCAGGGCGAGGGACCATTGCTGGATCGACAGCACCTTGGCGCCGTCGACGTACTGGCCCATCAGGCTCTCCCAGAGCAACGAGTAGAACAGGCCGATCGTCACCGCGTTGCCCGACATCACCGAGAGGGCGACGAAGATCGCGGTGTAGGCGATACCCGCGGCCAGGGCACCGACTCCGAAGGCCAGCGCGGTCTGCACATCACCCGGATCGAGCACCAGGCCGGAGACCACGATCGGGACGACACCCAGCCCGAAGATCACGCCGAGCGCGACCAGGGCCTTGGTCAGGATGATGGTGGAACGGTTGATCGGCTTGCTCAGCAGGTAGACGATCGAGCCGTCGTCGATCTCGCTCGAGATCGCCCCGGTGGCGGCGATCAGCGCCACCAGCGGCAGGATCACCGCCAGGCCGAACTGCTGCATGATCGCCTTGGCCAGGTCGCCCTTGTCGTCGACGGTGAAGGTGAGCAGCAGAGACAACCCGATCAGCACCGCCGGCAACACGTACAGCAGCAGCCCGCGCCGGTGCCCGAAGAGGGTCGCCAGCGTCAGGCGTGCGATCGTCCGGACCACCATCAACGGCTCCCGACCAGGTAGGAGAAGACGCTCTCGAGCGACTCGTCGGTGGGGGATACCTCGAACAACCGGATGCCCAGTTCCCGGGACAGCTGCGGGACCAGCCGGCTGAACCGTTCGAAGTCGATCACCCTTACCTGGAGGGCAGTTCCGTCCAGGTCGGCACCCGCAGTACAGGGGTCCGCGATCAGGGCGGCGGCCAGCCGGCGGTCGTCGCTGGAGCGCAACCGGTACAGCATCGGGCGGTCCGTCATCAGCGTGCGGATCGCGCGGTAGTCGCCGGAGGCGGCGTGCCGGCCGGAGACGACGACCTCGATATGGGTGGCGACCTGCTGCACTTCCTCGAGGATGTGCGAGCTGAACAGCACGGTCCGGCCCTCGGTGCCCATCTTGCGGAGCAGTTCCATCAGGTGCAGGCGTTGTCGCGGATCCATCCCGTTGAAGGGCTCGTCGAGCAGCAGCACGGATGGTTCGTGGACGAGCGCCGCCGCCATCTTGATCCGCTGCTTCATACCTTTCGAGTACGTCGAGATGCGGCGCCCGGCGGCATCCTCCATCGCGACCACCGAGATCGCGGCGGCAGCGGCGGCACCGGCATCCGTCAGCCCTTGGAGCTCGGCGTTAGCCCGAACGAAATCCGTACCGGACAACGTGTCGTAGACGGCCTCCGTCTCCGGCACCAGCCCGATCTCGGAGTACGCGCTCACGTTCCGCCAGACCGCTACGGCGTCCAGCGTCACTGAACC
The DNA here is from genome assembly GCF_035687465.1 of Kribbella sp. Taxonomy (NCBI): domain Bacteria; kingdom Bacillati; phylum Actinomycetota; class Actinomycetes; order Propionibacteriales; family Kribbellaceae; genus Kribbella; species Kribbella sp. The sequence continues at coordinate 2,960 of NZ_DASRXP010000383.1, read as the reverse complement.
GACCGACGGCGGTAGGAAGCCCGCCATCATAGTGATCAGCGTGGACTTGCCGGCGCCGTTCGGGCCGAGCAGGCCGGTGACGCCCGGGCCGATCGTCATGGTGACGTCGTTGACCGCGACCACATTGCCGTACCAGCGGGAGACCTTCTCGATCCGGATCACGCTCATCCGCGCGCCACCTTCGCGTACCGGCTGTTCACGCCCCACACGCACACGGCGACCAGCAGGATGTAGGCCGCGGCGAAGACCAGTCCCTGTTGGGTGGTCGGCATCCAGTCGCTCCGATCCCGCAGTACGAATCTGCTGAGCGTCTGGGCGAGTGAGAACGGCGAGGCGATCTGGGTGTACCGCTCGGCCGCGCCCTGCATCGTGACGTCGGGGTCGAGGATCGCGGTGGTGGTGATCACCGCGGTGAAGGACACAGTCAGGGTGGCGATGATCGCGGCGACGGCGAAGCCCCGCCGCGGGGTGGTGGCCGCGATCAGGCCGCCGATCACGGCCAGCAGCACGGATACGAGGAGGGCGGTGGCCAGAGCGGTCAGGAATTCCTTGCTCATGTCAACGAAGTCGTACTTCGCCAGCAACGCCCCGGCGTACAGGATGACCAGCGGCATGCCGATCAGGACCATCAGCGCGGCGGTCAGTGCGGTCAGCTTGGCCAGCACATAGTCGGTACTGCGTGGCGGGCGGGCCAGGTAGAGCACGATCGAGCGGTAGCGCAGATCGCGGGAGAACAGCTGCGGCGCCTGCGAGGCCAGGTAAAGCCCGATCACCGGTTGCAGATAGCCGATGTAGTTCACTGGCACGATCGGCGGATCCTCGAGCTTCATCGCGTTCTCGACCCCGACCAGGATCACCACCGGGACCACCATCACCGCCAGCAGCAGGATCGGCATCACCTTCGACTTGCCGGTCCGGCCGAGTCCGTACGCGTGCCGCAGGCTGCTGATCGTCAGTGCCCGGGTGATCGCGAACCGGCCCAGCCGCGGCCCGTCGTAGTGCCGATAGCCGATGTCGTGGATGACTCCCGAGCGGGTCGGCTCAGACACTGAAGACCTCTTCCAGCCGATGCCGGTGCTGCTCCACCCGGACCAGGCCGAGGCCGAGCTCGGCGATCGTGTCGCGGACCACGTCGTACGTCTCCTCACCGGTGATCTCGACGAGCAACAGCGGCCCCTCTGCCTGGGCCCGCGCACCGGCCCGGGCCAGCGCCGCACCCAGCCGATCGCGGCCGCTCAGGTCGCGGACTTCGACCGCCAGTACTCCGGTCTCGCCGGTCAGCGCGGCCTTCGACTCGGACCGGAGCAACCGGCCACCGTCCAGCACGACGATGTGGTCGCAGACGTGCTCGAGCTCGCCCAGCAGGTGCGAGGTGATCAGCACGGGGATGCCGAACTCGGTGCCGATCCGCCGGACCAGGGTCAGCATCTCGTCGCGGCCGGCCGGGTCGAGGCCGTTCGTCGGTTCGTCGAGGAGGACGAGCTTGGGGTCGTGCGTCAGGGCCTGGGCGAGTTTGACGCGTTGCTTCATGCCGGTGGAGTAACCGCCCATCGGGCGATAGCGAGCCTCGTCCAGCCCGACGTGGCGCAGTACGTCGGCTGCTCTCTCGCGGGCGGCGGTGGCCGGCAGGCCGGACATCTGGCCGAGGTGCACGACGAACTCGGTCGCGGACACGTCGGGCGGCAGGCAGTCGTGCTCGGGCATGTAGCCGACCAGTGCGCGGACCGCCTCGCCGCCGGTGACCACGTCGTGTCCCAGCACGATGGCACTTCCGGCGGTCGGGGCGATCAGTCCGAGCAGGATCTTCAGCAGGGTCGACTTGCCGGCACCATTGGCTCCGACCAGTCCGGTCACGCCGGACCCCACCTCGACGGTCAGCTCGTCCAGGGCCGTCACACGCGGGTACCGCTTGCTCAGCGCTACGGTCGCGATCACGGGCACCCGGCAACCCTAAGGCCCGGGGGGCTCTTCGCAGAATCGCCGCTGTTGCGATCCCGTCCCAACTCACCTGTACTGCGCTGTCGCCGCGGCCGGCGTTATTCCGTGGCGACCGGCGGGACCCGTGGGTAGGGTCGCGCGCATGGACATCAGGCTCGCCGGACCGGACGACGCCGAGGCGATCTCCGCAGTACGCCGGGCGACGTTCTCCTACTCTGTGATGTCGCCCGCGGCCGCGCGGTACATGATCAGTACGCAGGTCCCGAGCGAGCGGTTCCTCCGCCTGGTCGCCGAGGTCGACGGCGCGGTGGTCGCCTCGGGTGCGGCCGGACTCAACGCCTGGACCAGCGAACCGGGCCAGAGCAACATCAACATCTACGTGCATCCCGACCATCGGCGCCACGGGATCGGCAGCGCACTCGCCGATCGACTGCACGAGCACCTCGGCGAGATCGGGGCGATCCGGGCGCGGGCCTTCGCCTCACCGGGTGCGGTGGAGTTCGCGAAGCGGCGCGGGTACGACGGCACCCGGCAGATGCACTACTCGGGTCTCGATCCGCGAGTCCTGCCGGAGCAACCGCCGACACCTGACGACCTCCGGCTGGTCACGATGGACCAGGTGGATCCGCGGCAGGCCTTCACAGCCGACACCATCGCCACTCTCGACGAGCCGAGCGACTCACCACTGGACTCGGTCGACTACGACGACTGGTTGATGGAGGTCTGGCAGGCGCCTTCGCTGGACAAGTCCCTCAGCGTCGCGGCGATGGCCGGCGACGAGATCGTCAGCTTCAGCGGGCTCGAGACCGACGGCGACCGGGCCTGGTCCTCGATGACCGGAACGATCCCCGGCTACCGCGGCCGCGGCCTGGCCAAGGTGGTGAAATCCGCGGCGCTGCGTCGCGCCGCAGCAGCGGGGATCACCGGTGCCTTCACCTCGAACGACGACGAGAACGGCGCGATGCTTGCCGTCAACAACTGGCTCGGGTACCGCCGGGTGGAGACCCAGACCGGGCTGCTGC
>NZ_DASRXP010000382.1:0-3419 GCF_035687465.1 Kribbella sp. | reverse complement strand
CCGTTCACCGTTCGGCTGCGAGCTCCCGAGAGCGTGCGACGCGCGGAGTTCCTGGTGGCCGGCGGGGAGGTGGAGGTGAGCGGTGAGGACGGTTGGTTTAGGTTCGAAGTAGCCCGGATCACCGATCACGAAGTCGTGGTCCTTCACTAGGCAGAGGGAGTCAGCTGTGGCAGTCGAGGTGATGGGATCGATGCGCGAGCGGTACGGCGAGATCCTGAGCGAGCGTGCTCTCGAGCTGATCGAGCGGCTGCACGGGGAGTTCAACGGCCGCCGGCTGGAGCTGCTCGAGCGGCGCCGCGCTCGCGTCGAGGAGATCGCGGCAGGTGGGTCGCTGGGGTTCCTCCCCGAGACCGCTGCTGTTCGCGAGGACCCTTCGTGGCGGGTGGCCGAGCCGGCGCCAGGGCTGGTGGACCGGCGGGTCGAGATCACCGGGCCGACCGACCGGAAGATGACCATCAACGCGCTGAACTCCGGCGCCAAGGTCTGGCTCGCCGACCACGAGGACGCGAACACCCCGCTGTGGGAGAACGTGATCGGCGGCCAGCTGAACCTGCTCGACGCGATCACCCGGAAGATCGACTTCAGCAGCGACGCCGGCAAGCGGTACGAACTTAAGGACGACCTCGCCACCATCGTGGTCCGGCCGCGCGGCTGGCATCTGCCGGAGAAGCACCTCCTCGTCGACGGGGAGCAGACCTCCGGCTCGCTGGTCGATTTCGCGCTCTACCTCGTCGCTTGTGGACAGTTGCAGCTCGACCGTGGTCAGGGACCGTACTTCTACCTGCCGAAGATGGAGTCGCACCTCGAGGCCCGGTTGTGGAACGACGTGTTCCTCGCGGCGCAGGAGTTCCTTGGGATGCCGCGCGGCACGATCCGGGCGACCGTGCTGATCGAGACGTTTCCGGCCGCGTTCGAGATGGAGGAGATCCTCTCCGAACTGCGCGAGCACTCGGCCGGCCTGAACGCGGGTCGGTGGGACTTCATGTTCAGCGTGATCAAGACGTACCGGACCCGGGGCAAGGACTTCCAATTGCCGGACCGGAACTCGGTCACGATGACCGTGCCGTTCATGCGCGCCTATACGGAGTTGCTGGTGCGCACCTGCCACAAGCGCGGCGCGCACGCGATCGGCGGGATGGCCGCGTTCATCCCGAGCAAGGATCCGGCGGTCAACGAGCAGGCGTTCGCGAAGGTGGAGGCGGACAAGAAGCGTGAGGCCGGGGACGGGTTCGACGGTTCGTGGGTGGCGCATCCCGGCATGGTCGAGACTTGTCGCGCCGTCTTCGACGAGGTGCTCGGGTCGCGGCCCAACCAGCTGGACAAGCTGCGCGAGGACGTTCATGTGACTGCTGACCAGTTGCTGGATGTGGCGTCCACGCCGGGCGAGGTGACCGAGGCCGGGCTGCGGAACAACGTGAGCGTGGCGATCCAGTACCTCGCTGCCTGGCTCGAAGGGACCGGTGCGGTCGGCATCTTCAACCTGATGGAGGACGCCGCGACCGCCGAGATCTCGCGCTCGCAGATCTGGCAATGGCGGCACAACGGCGTCGTACTGGACACCGGCCTGGCCGTGACCACCGACCTGGTGACCAGGATCGCGGAGGAGGAGATCGCCAAACTAGGCGACGACCCTGAGCGGTATGCGGAAGCCCGCAGTACCTTCCTCGAGGTCGCCAACGCCGACGACTACATCGACTTCCTCACTATTCCGGCGTACGACCAGATGCCCTAGGCGGGTCTACGTTGACCGTGGGGATTCCGCCGCCGGCGCGGGTGATGACGGCTATCGAGATCTCGTCGGTGGGGTTGCTCTCGCGGTGGATCGTGAATGCCGGGACGTGAACGAAGTCGCCGGCGACGGCGTCCAGGTAGTCGTCGCCGCCCTCGAACTCCAGGCGCAGTACGCCCGAAACGACGTACAGACACGACTCGTTGAGGTCGTGGTGATGCCAACCGGACACGGCGCCCGGCGCGGTCTCGACCCGCCCGGCCCACAACTTCGGCAGCTCGAAGGCCCGCTTCCGCAACATCCCGGAGGTCGGATCCGCGGCCACGAGGTCGCCCTCCCTGATCACACGAATCGGCTCAATCATTCCGCCAGTCTCCCGCCGCGGGGAGGCCTTCGGTCAAGGCCTGGCGGAGCATGGCGCGAGCGGACCAGGTCATGAGCTCTGTCACTCGGTCAGGCGAGAAGCCGGCGACGTCGGTGAGCCAGACCAGGGACTCGATACCAACGGCGCTGCGGACGGCGACAGCGAGTTGACGTACGCCGTCCGCGGTCAACTGTGGAACCAGCGGGCTGAGCGCGTCCTCGAACCAGCCGATCGCTCGGCCCTTCCGCAGGGGTAGTTCTCGGGGAACGGTGTCGGGTTCCAGGGAGAGTCGCAGCATGGTGCGCTGCTGATGCTCGGTCTCGATCACCAACTGGACGAAGGCCTTGACCGCGGCGGCGAGCCGAATCTCGGGATCGTCACCGATGTCGGCCGGCAGTAGCGATGTGGTCTCGGTCTCGGGGTGGGCCGCGGCGAGCAGGGCCTTCTGGCTGGGGAAGTACCGGTAGGCCGTCGTCCGCGAGATCGACGCCGCAGCCGCGGCTTCCTCGACGGTCGGACTCGCTCCGCCGCTGGCGATCAGGGCGCGGGCGGCGGCGATCAGCTCGTTGCGGGTCCGCAGCTTCTGCTGGGTGCGGCCCGACTGTTCGTAGGACTCCGAAGACGTTGACACGCATCTCACGGTACCGTAGTTTCGTGATGGGACTCAAGTCCCATATAGCTCCGGAAGAAGGTCTGGCCGATGAAGACGCTGGCTGTGACGGTGCGCGAGAGCGGCGAAGGTGAGCAACGGTGGTTCTGCGGGGGCGGGCTGATCACCTGGAAGGCGACCGCTGACGACACGGGCGGGGTGTTCCTGCTCTTCGAGGATCAGATGGACGCGGGCAAGGTCACCCCGATGCACCTGCATCCCACGACCGACGAGACGTTCTACCTGCTCGAGGGCGACATCCTGCTCGATGTGGACGGAGAGCAGCGGTCTCTCGGCGCCGGAGGGGTCGCCGTGATTCCGCGAGGGGTGCCGCACGCGTTCATGGTGACGTCACCGGTCGTGCGGATGCTGTGCTTCCAGACGCCGGGCAACAACGAGGCCTTCTACCGGCTCGCAAGCGAACCCGTGATCGCGGGAGGTCCGGCGGCAGCGGTCGATTTCGGCAGAATCCGCGCCGCGGCCGAGCAGACCGGGGCCATCGAGATCCTCGGTCCACCACCGTTCTGACAGGTCAGTTGGACGGATCGCGGCGGAGCCGCGCCTGCAGCCTGGGTTCCTCGCGAGCACTGTCAACGGCCGACAACGACGCCTAGGCTGCTTGAGCATGGCAGGCATCGTGTTGCGAGTCCGACTCCTGAGCGGTGACCACCTGGACG